>JARGGF010001000.1 GCA_029210905.1 Bacteroidales bacterium
GCAACAATTTTGACATGCTCTATTACCTTTTGGATACTTTCACTTTTCCCAGCTATAAAGTCTTTCCCAAATGATGAACTTGTTTCATTTTGGTTTCTTTTTTCTGTAGCCTTTTCTACAAGCTGTAAAATTTCTTCAGGCTGTATAGGCTTAGTTACATAATCAAAAGCACCGGCTTTAATTAATTTTACTGCAATTTTTACATCGGCATAGGCGGTCATTATAATGACTGGTAATGAGCGCTTTTGGGATTTCACTTTTTGGAGTATTTTATAGCCATCAGAATCTGGTAAGCGAAAGTCACATAAAACTAAATCAAAGTTTTTTTTCTCAGCCAATTTAATCCCATTAAGCCCAGAGATAGTTCCTTCAGCCTGATATCCATTATTTTTAAGAAAATTGACCAATAGGTTGCAGATGTAACTATCATCGTCAATAATTAATATTTTTTTCATACTTTAAGCCCTTTTATGACTAAATATGAGGTTTAAATTTAAGCTCATTTTGTGATTAGAGATCTTAAAGATAAAATATATTAATTTAACACCCAGATTCTATCTGAGAATTTTGTCATTAATTTGGGCTACTTTGTATTAAAATAGACAATTCCGGCATTCACATCTTTATCCTTTATTTCTTTTACTATCGTATCTTTTAAATAATCAGGAACTACCAGGTACAAATTACCATTTTTATCTCTTGCATAAGATGATAATAACTCCCATTTTTCAACCAACATGGTTTTATCCAATTCTATTTCATAAATAATGGTCTCATCGTCAAAAACAGCTTCTATATCAGGTATATACCCAGAATCTTCTCCCTCCTTTGAAACCTTCTCTGGTGTGTCAAATCCTTTAAGATGTTTTGCTCTAATTGTTTTAGGTATTTTATCTTCTTTAAAATTAGAAATTACTGCTCTGGTTACCATTGTTTTGTTTATTGTCTGTTCCATTTTCTGTAATTGTTTTAGTTATTAATTAACTTCTTGTTCTATTAATACACAAATCTTAATGTACTAATGAAGTGCCAGAATAAAGACTGCACGTTTTTTAAACAATACAAAATGTAAGTATTTAAAATGCACTTGCTCTGCATCCTTCTCATTATCTTGTATTTCCAAAAAAAAATAATGTCAGAAAATAAATAAACCATGCTATGCCCTATTGACTAAAGTGATAATAAGTTGGGGAATAATTCCACAATTATTGCAAAATTTCGGTAAACTACAAGGTTTGATTAATGATAAAATGCACAATATATAAAGATGGCGTAATAAATTTATACAGTGCTTAAGATTGAATAAGTTCTTTCTGTAATTCAAAAATCAACTTTTTCATCTTTTTAACTACCTGGTCTATCACTTCTGTAACTATTTCAATATCAGGAGAAACAATAGTTTTTAATTTTATTTGCTCCAGGTCTGCGACAATATTTTTTACTTCCAGATGCCTGTACGAAGGAAGTATCTTATGAGCCAGCTCACCAATTGGCTTCCAATTCTTTTCTTTTTGGTATTTATCAAACAACTCAATTGCGTTTTCAGAGTTTTCTATAAAAGCAGTAATCATTTTGTTTAGCACTGCTGGATTATTCCCTGTCATCATTTTCAGCTCCATCAAATTATAGGATTTAGGACTAATTTCCTCCTTTAGAATGATCTCTTCAACAGGCTTGTTATTTGGTTGGCCTTTAATTTTAAGAACTTCACACATTTTATTAAATAGGTGTATCTCCTTGAAAGGCTTAATAATAAAATCATCTATTCCGGCTTTATAATATTTTTTTATATCATCTTTCATTACTGCAGCTGTAACAGCCACAATTTTGGTTTTTTTATCCCTTTTCTCATTCCTCAGATATTTTGCAACCTCTGTACCATCAATGTCAGGCATGTGTATGTCCAGCAGCACAATGTCATACTTAGCTTTATTTAATTTACTGATGGCATCTTTCCCATTGTTTGCAATATCAAACTTACAATTAAACTTCTCAAGAATAGTTTTTCCTAAAAGTCGGTTTACACTGTCATCATCAACTAAAAGAACCTTCTTTTTGCTGAGTTTTTGAGTATCGACAGATCCAAAATTATCAGGAATCAAATCGGACTTCTCCCCTTTTTTATATGGTATAATAAATGAAAATGTTGATCCGATTCCCTCTTGACTGGAAACTGATAAACTTCCATGCTGCATTTCAATAAGGTTCTTACAAATTGTCAGGCCCAGCCCTGTTCCACCATATTTTTTGGTTATATTGGAATCCGCTTGTTTAAACTGTTCGAATACAGTTTCAAGATTTTCAGGTTTAATACCTATCCCTGTATCAATAACATCAAACCTTATTTTCATTTCATCTTTAGTTTCTTCTGTTAAAAAGCATCTCAACTCAACATATCCACT
>JARGGF010001001.1 GCA_029210905.1 Bacteroidales bacterium
CTGAAAATAAATAATTTAATGGTACTTGGCGCGAGCGACGACGCTTGCGCCAGTTACCATTTGAAAATCTCATTAACACCTTGCCATTTTCTTCTTCCTCCCTACTCTATCGATATTAATCACTTTTTGGATATAATCAGATGCCAGTGGCACTTTACACGCAGTATCTCCCAAATTAACATTCACTTTTCCAATTTTAGCAGCCACTTCCATTGCATTTTCAGTCAATTCTGTAACCATTGAACCAGTTACAATCACAAATCCGTTCATCGTATATCGAACCCGGTTCTGTGCCTGATGAATATGCTTTGCCACTCTGTCTAGTAATTGTCCCAACCGAAAGATATTCAATTCATTATCTGGTTTAATGGCCACTAAGCTGGCCAGGGTAGACCAGCCGCAGGATGCGAGATTCTCTTTATCTGATGTTATCCATTCCATGGCCAGTTTCCAGCCAAATTTACTTTCTGCGGTTATCCAGGCTACGGTATATTCGCTTATTAAATACCAATAGGCTTCGCGGGCCCATTTTTGAAGGATTTCTTCGGTCATTTTTTCTTCATCGGCAATTAAACCGGCCAGGTACATAGCATCAGAAATTCCGGTAGCGTATAATTCCAATGAAAGTTCATGGTTTTTCTTTATCTTTTTTACAATAGGCTTTAAATCAGTGATTTTTACACCGAAAAAGGGCTCGCGGGCACCATGCTTTGTAAGGACTTTTTTGGTTTGTTCGCTTCCAAGGGCTTGTAGTTGTGTAAGGATTTCTTCTTTTGTCATTTTGCTGGTTAGCTGTTATTTGTTAGATGTTAATTGTAAAAAGTTAATTGTAAAAAGTTAATTGTTATAGGTTAATTGTTATAGGTTAATAAAAAAAAAGGTTAATAATTAGTTGATAACCTTCTTTTCCAAATATATGCTTTTTATAGTTTTCATATTTTGTCTAATTTATACAATTTAAATGTTAAAGAAAACTATAAAATAATTGTCATTTCTAAAAAAAAGCTATTAATTAGTTCAATATTTATTTACTAACCTAAGACTTATCACTTTTTATCTTAAAAAATGCTCAACAAACAATTCCTACAATACCTTACCCAAAAACTAAAATCGGGCAATCGTGCTTCGATACATTTAAATGCACTGCCTTCAAATTATGTAACCCGACTGGATGTCAGCCGATTAGATATATTAAAAGAGGAAAATGGTAATTGCATTTTTAACAACGATAAAAACAATGAAAATATTTGCAACACTTTTCTGGAAAATTTATTGACAAAATCATCATTTAAACAAGAAATTAATTTCTGGGATTTAAGTTTAAAGCAAAACACTGAAGAAGAACAGAACCACCTGAAATATCTGGCAAAAAGGCTGGACTCTATTTATTATCAGAGTGTTGATAATTATCTGGAGTATGGCATTAAAACATTTGGTTTTGGTTATCCCTTGCTCATTAAGCGAGACAGAAAAGATGCAAAAAAGATAATTAAAGCTCCACTTTTGATATGGCAGCTTGAGATTGAAAAATCAAAACAATTCCCCAACTCCTGGATTCTAAAAAAGGAAGAAGACTTTCCGATAGCAGTGAACGAAATTTTAATTTCGCAAATTTACAGTGATGACAACATCCTTATTGACGCTATTCCTCCCGAATATATAGAAGACAGTGTGATACAGCAAGATGAACTTTTAACCCTCTGCAATTCTGTGCTAAATGAGATAAACAGAACCAATAATGCCAATGAAGCCATTTCAATTCATCTTTGTCCATCAACACAAAAAATCAGTGAACTAGCTGATAAGAAGGCATATATCCAGTGGTCCGGCATTTTTGGAACGTATAAAAATCAAAAACAGAGCATTATCAGAGAACTCGAAAGTTTGGCTGAAAATTTTGAAAATTTTGAGCAAACAAAAAACATCAAACTTGAGTTTGGTTCAAAACTATCAGGTGTTGAAACAGATCCCAGCCAGGAACGAATCATTACTAAATTTGCAGATGATAACATAAAAGTTATACAGGGTCCGCCAGGTACCGGCAAAAGTCAGACCCTAAGTGCTATTATTACCAATGCCCTTGAAAACCAGAAAAAATGTCTTGTCATATGCGAAAAGAAAACTGCTATTGAGGTAATATTTAATAATTTAGATAAAATTGGCTTTGGAAGTTTTTGTGCGGTAATTTATGACATTAACAAAGACAGGGAACGTATTATAAAGCTTGCAAGGAGTAAAATAACCTTTGAAAAACCAGGTAAATTTCCTGAACATTTGTATCAACGAAGTCTTGAAAAATACGAATTTTTAAAGAAAAATATCAATCACAAGATTGCCCAGTACACAAAAGCTTGTTTTGGAGATTTTAACCACAAAGAATTAACCGGCTTATATCT
>JARGGF010001002.1 GCA_029210905.1 Bacteroidales bacterium
GTTTTAAAGAATTCGATAAAATTATTGGCAACTATAAAATTGAAAAAATAAAAACCATTGGCGACGCCTATATGTGTGCAAGTGGTTTGCCGCAAGTTTATAAGCACAATGCCAGCGAAATGGTAAAAGCCGCTATTGAAATCCGTGATTTTATGTTTGAGCACAAAAAACAATGTCTGGAAGCAAATAAACCTTGTTTTGAAATCAGGATAGGTTTGCACACCGGTAAAGTTGTAGCCGGAGTTGTGGGAATAAAAAAATATGCCTACGATATTTGGGGCGATACTGTAAATATAGCAGCAAGGATGGAATCATCAGGCGAATCAGGGAAAGTGAATATTTCAGGAGAAACTTACGAACTGGTAAAAAAGAAATTCAACTGCGTTCACCGTGGTAAAATAATGGCAAAAAATAAGGGCGAAATTGATATGTATTTTGTGGAGAGCGAGAAAAAATAAAAATCAAATGAGTTTCGTAAAATAAAAAACCTGCCGAAAAGCAGGTTTTTTTCATCATATTATTGGTTTATATACTGATATCTTCAGGATCATCAAAGCTTTTATTGTATTGTCGCATGGCTTTCAGGCTCATACCCATATTTGAAAATCCGCCATCGTGATATAGATTTTGCATGGTAACTTTTTTGGTCAAATCTGAAAACAATGTAATACAATAATCTGCACATTCGTCGGCATCGGCATTGCCCAAAGGCGACATTCTTTCAGTAAAATCTATCAAACCATCAAAACCTTTTACTCCACTACCGGCAGTTGTTTTGGTTGGAGATTGTGATACAGTATTGATTCTCACCTTCTTATCTCGTCCATAGATATATCCAAAGCTACGTGCAATAGACTCCAGTATTGATTTAGCATCTGCCATATCATTGTAACCATATAGTGTTCTCTGTGCTGCAATGTATGATAAGGCAACCACAGAACCCCATTCTTTAATGGCGTCAAGCTTTCTGGCAACCTGTAAAACTTTATGAAAAGACAACCCTGAAATATCAAGGGTTTTCATATAAAAATTGTAGTCCAGATCGTCGTATGTCCTCCCTTTTCTAACGTTTAAAGACATACCAATTGAATGAAGAATAAAATCAACCGGACCTCCCAAAATTTCCATCGATTTTTTTAATACATTCTCAATGTCAGCAACGCTTGTGGCGTCAGCAGGAATAATTTCTGCATTGCATTTTTTGGCCAATTCATCCAATTCACCAAATCGTAAAGCAATGGGGGTGTTAGTTAATGTAAACTGGGCGCCTTCTTCATAGGCCTTTTCAGCTACTTTCCATGCAATTGAACTTGAGTTCAAAGCCCCAAAAATAATTCCTTTTTTACCTTTTAATAAATTATACATATGCTAAAATGTTTGTAAATTTTTCGCAAAGATACAATTTAGAATTTAAGACGTGAAAGTATTTTATTGCAATTTATTATTAAATTCTTCAAGAATATAGTCTCGTGCATTGTCCATCAGCCACTTAGGGGTTGAGGTTGCACCACAAATGCCAACTTTATCTTCCTGCCTGAACCACTCCTTTTTTAATTCGTCAATGGCCGAAATAAAGTGAGTTCTTTCGTTAACCTCTTTACACAAACTATACAAAGTTTTTGCATTGGAACTGTGTGTGCCCCCAACAAATATAATCACATCATGGGTCTTTGAAAACTCAATCAGGTTATTGTCGCGGCCCGAAACCTGCCCGCAAGTAGTATGGTTTACTTTTAAATCAGTAGTCCCATTATGGGCATTCATTTTCTCTTCCAAAACGGCAGCAATTTTCTTATAAGAACTGGCAGGTTTTGTTGTTTGGGAAAACAATTTCACAGGTCGGCTCAAATCAACTTGCTCTAAATCAGCAACATTCTCTACCACGATTGCTTTATACCCGATTTGACCTGAAAGTCCGATAACCTCAGGATGGTCCTTTTTGCCATAAATCACAACTTGATTAAGATCTTGGTTTTCATCGTGTGCTTTAACTACACGTTTCTGAAATTTCAGTACAATCGGACAGCTTGCATCAATAATATTTATATTATTATTTTTAGCAATGGCATATGTTTCGGGTGGTTCACCATGAGCCCTAATCAGTACCGTTTCGTTTTTAAGTGTCTTTAACTGCTCATGATTAATGGTAACCATGCCCATAATTTCCAAACGCTTAACTTCCATATCGTTATGAACAATTTGTCCAAGGCAATATACTTTACCTGATTTTTTTATTTCTTCTTCTGCCTTTTGCACTGCCAGGTCTACACCAAAACAAAAACCAGATTTTACGTCTACATCTACTGTCATAATTAGATTTTTTAATCAAAATGTCATAAGTGGTGTTTAGAGTTAAGTCGGTGCTAAGAACATAAATTAATGTAGTACTATTTT
>JARGGF010001003.1 GCA_029210905.1 Bacteroidales bacterium
AAATTAAATACCATCAATTACGAGAGCAAAAAATCGAGATTGGTTTTTATACGCGACATTACTAAAAGAAAAATTGCGGAAAAAAGAAGCGAACGCGACAAAAACATGCTTGAACAAGCCCAAAAAATTGCCAGTCTGGGCAGTTGGGAATGGGATATTCAAAAATCAACCTTATTCTGCTCAAAAGAAATTTACCAGATTTTAGAGGTTGAAGATGATCAGTTAACCAAAAAAAGTCCAAGGTGGCTGGTACAATTTATTCCAAATATTGAAAAAAACAAGATATTCAAGGGTTTTATCGAATCTATAAAAACCGCGGAAAGACTGGATATTGAATTCCCGATAATCTCCAGCACCGGTAGCCGCAAAATAGCACACTCCCAAAGTCAGGTTTATAAGGATTTAGCCGGAAAACCAGAGCGTGTTATCGGTACCTGGCTGGATATATCCGAAAGAATACGATTTGAACAAATTCTTAAAGAAGCAAAGCTAAAAGCAGAAGAATCGGATAAGCTAAAATCTGCCTTTTTAGCCAATATGTCGCATGAAATTCGTACACCGATGAATGCGATTCTTGGATTTGCTAACTTACTGAAGCGGAATCAGTTAAAGACAGAGGTAAAAAAAGAATATATCGATCATATACTCCAGTCGGGCGAAGGATTGTTAAAACTAATCAACGACATAGTTGATATTTCAAAAATAGAATCGAATCAGCTTAACATTGAAAATGGGCCGGTTCACTTAAATGAAATGCTGGACCAGTTGTATAACAGATACGAGGAATTGCTTTTATTGAAAAACCGGGTTGATATAAAGCTAATAATTGAAAAAGCGTTACCCGATCCAAATTTTATGGTATTTGCTGATGCCTTCAGGTTACAGCAGGTACTTTCTAATTTAATTAATAACTCTATTAAGTTCACCTATGATGGCACCATACAATTTGGATATAAAATAGCAAATTCTGAATTGAAGTTTTTTGTTGAAGATGAAGGCGTAGGAGTACCCTTTGAAAAAAAGGACATAATTTTTAAACGATTTGGAAAATTAGACGATCCTGAAAAAATGAATAAAAGCGGCACTGGCCTGGGCTTAAGCATTTCAAAAAGCCTTGTTAACCTAATGGGTGGTAAAATTTGGCTTGATTCCGGACTGGCAGGTTGCACCCGTTTTTGCTTTACCATTCCGCTAAAAATTTCAAATTTAGACGAATCAAAAATTCAAAAAAATAAATATCCGATAAAAAATGATGAGCTTAATTTGAAAAACAAAACCATATTAATCACTGAAGATGAAGTACTTAACTATAAATTACTTGAAACACTTCTACAAAAAACAGGTGCAAATGTAATGTGGGCCAAAAACGGTATTGAGGCAGTGGAAATAGTGAACGCAAACCAGGTAGATTTGATTTTTATGGACATTAAAATGCCTCAAATGAATGGTTATGAAGCAACAAAAGCTATTAAAAATATTGACAAAAACATCCCGATAATTGCTCAGACAGCCTTTGCGTTTTCAAATGAAAGAAAATATATTCTTCAATCAGGTTGTGATATGTATCTGACTAAACCCATCAATCACAACGAAATTTTCGAAGTTCTGAATAAATATTTAACTTAAAATAAAATTATTTATAAACTTTACATTTGTTCTGTCAAAGTTCACATTATATTGATTTCCAAAAAACTATACCTCAATTTTTGATTCTTTTGAATACTAAATTTGCAATGTAAACCAAACGGTAGCTAGATTTTTTTTCTGGTTTACTTTGAATATTAAATAGTTAGTTATATTTTTGAAGTAAATATAATGTACATAAAATGGAGAATAATAAACCGGAATACCACGAAGTTGAAAAGGAATTAAACGAATATAAGCAATTATTGTGGCAACTATCAGATGAGTACCGACTGAACCTGGGAAAAGCTGAAAAAGAACTAACTGAGCTAAAAAATAAATACAGCTTATTAGAAAAACAAAAGTCTTCCGACAGCCCCGCAACAGCATATTCTTTTATTTCACAAATTGGCCTTCCTGCATGTATTATTGAACATGATGGCCGGATTATCAAATACAATAACAAATTTAAATTTTTGGTAGAACTATTGTCCTTTGAAATTGAAGATGTGGAAAATCTCACCTTTTTATTAGTTAAGGATAAGGTTAACAAGCTTTCAGAAAAATTCTTTGAATATGTGAGCAATGACGAAGGCATTTTTCAAAGTACTTTTAAAGTTAAAAATGCATTTCAGAATGTTATAAACATCCTTTTGAGAATATACAGGTTTGAGGAACAAAAAGAATCTCTGGCATTATTTGTTGAAATTAACAATCAGGAAATCAGTAATTTAACAGAATTTTCGACACCCGGCAGAACT
>JARGGF010001004.1 GCA_029210905.1 Bacteroidales bacterium
GAAATTGAATGCCATAGGTAGTTTCACCATCAATTTTAAAAGCTCCGACTTTAACATCTTCAGTGCTGGCAAGTATCTCATAATTATCCGGTATTTTGGCAATGGTATCGCCGTGCGACATCCAAACCTGGCTACCAGAACTTATATTTTTGAATAAATCACTTTGCTGGTTAACAAATTTCAGGTTTGCCCTGCCATATTCGCGGTGCTTCGATGGCAAAACTTCACCACCAAAATGGTGCGATAAATGCTGAGCCCCGTAGCATACTCCAAGTAGTGGACTTTTACCTTTTATTCCAGAAAGGTCTGGAATCGGCGCTTCGCTGTCCCTTACCGAGAATGGACTTCCTGACAAGATATAACCTTTTACATTTTCACCTTTACCAGGAAAGTGGTTAAAAGGGTGTATCTCACAATAAACATTTAATTCTCTTACTCTTCTGGCTATCAACTGGGTATATTGCGAGCCAAAATCTAAAATGATAATTTTTTCCTGCATTTTTTCTGTTATATGTTAAATGTTATTTGTTTATCAAGGTTTAATCTTATTAACAAATAACTTCTACCGCATTTTCTATTAACTATTATATTCGCGTTCAAGTTCAACACTATATGTTTGCCCCTCAATTACATTGAAGGAATTTTTGAAAATTTGACGGGCTTCAGTTTCAAAAACTTCAAGATCAGTATACCTTGCCGAAAAATGCCCTAGTAAAAGTTTCCTGACATTTGCCATTTTTGCAATTTCAGCTGCCTGTTTCGCTGTTGAATGAGCTGTATCCTGCGCCCTGATTTTCATATCATCCGCAAAAGTGCTTTCATGGTATAAAATATCAACTCCTTCAATAACAGGCACAATTGAAGGATCAAAAGCAGTGTCGGAACAGAAAGCATAGGCGCGCTGCTTAAACGGAGGATGGGTCAGATTCTCATTAGGAACAATGTTTCCTTCAGCATCTATAAAATCCTCACCCTTTTTAATTTTCACAATGTCACGAATTGAAAGCTGGTGATAATCAACCATTTCTTTTCTGATATTTTTCTCTTTCGTTTTTTCTTTAAACAAAAAACCATTTGAAGCTATCCTGTGATTTAAAGGGAAAGTAGTCACTTGTATTTGTTTATCTTCATAAATAACAGCTATTTTTCCTTCAATTAATTCATGAAATACAATTTCAAAGCCTAAATGATAATATTTTAATTGAAAGTCTAATATGTTTTTCAACTCACTATGTGAATAGATGTGTAAATTATCAGAGCGTCCTAAAAGGCTCATACTTGATAATAAACCAAAAAGACCAAAATAGTGGTCGCCATGTAAATGACTGATAAACACATGGTTAATCTTAGAAAACTTCATTCTGAATTTTCTAAGTTGTATTTGTGTTCCTTCGCCACAATCAATTAAAAAAAACCGCTCATAGGCGTTAAGCAAATGAGCGGTAGGATATCTGGAAGAAGTAGGCAGTGCTGAACTACTTCCTAATACAGTCACTGAAAATGTCATGTTCAGATTTCAGGCAGAATTTATTCCTTACCTGCTTCTTGTTTAATATATTCTTCCGATTCGTCAATCGTATCTTTAATATTCAACACGGTGTCGAGCTGAGAAATGGTAATCAATCGCTCAACGGCAGTCTGAAGCCCTGTAAGGACAAAAGTCCCCCTGGAATTCTTACAAAGTCTGTTTGCAACTAAAATGGCACTTAAACCCGATGAATCGCAATACCTGCACTCGCTTAAATCGATAATCATATTTTTTTCACCATTTCCTGCAATAAGAACAAGTTCAGATTTCAGTGCAGGTGCAATATTAGTATCCAGTTTTTCAACCAATACTCTTATTATTGTATGATTTTCTTTTTTTTGAATGTCATATTTTCTGTTCTCAGCATCCATGTTTACTATAATATTAATTTAACTTGTGATAAAATTCTGAAGTTAAAAGTACAAATCTTAATTTAAAACTCCAATTACTTATTAGTCTTTTTTATTCTCTTCGAGTTTATCTTTTAAAGCTTGTAAATCTGTAACGTCACCAAGAGTTGTTTTTTCAAGGTTAATTTTCATTTTCTTAGCCTTTTGAGCATCTTGTTTTACTTCATTAGCTGGTGCTTTAGAATCTTCTTCCCAAATTTTTGTATGAGAAAGAATGATACGTTTTGCACTTTTTGAAAACTCGATTACTTTAAAATCCAATTTTTCTTCAATTTTAGCTACAGAACCATCTTCCTTAAGAATATGTTTTTGACCAGCAAAACCTTCAACTCCATATTGCAGGGCAACCAAAACGCCTTTTTCAATTTTATTGGTAATTGTGCCCTCGTGAACAGAACCAATGGTGAATATTGTTTCAAATACATCCCATGGGTTTTCTTC
>JARGGF010001005.1 GCA_029210905.1 Bacteroidales bacterium
GCTGGTAATGCCCTATAAAGCCATGGTGCTCCACTGGCCTCAATAAAAACTGCCATATTAAAAATACCCAGGCTAAGAATTGACAAACCAGCAAAAATCCTAAAAAACCAACCTCTTAACAAAGTCCGCATTTCGTATTTTGCGACAGTATTTATTGTATGTAATGAAATCATATTCTGTTCCTGGCAATTTATTGCATGCTCATATAATCCATAAAATAAACATAGGCATGCTCAAGATTTGGCTCTATTTCAACAGCATTGTTTAATTCAATTTTATCTCCAACACACTGCACTTCCCATCCTTCAACTGAAGGAATAGTTGAAGTAACTGCATATTTTGCTTTTAACATTTCGTATTCGAAACCTGAGGTATTTACCTGCCAAACATGTCCGCGTGCCTGTTTAACCAAATCTTCAGGAGATCCATTAAATTGCACAGATCCATTATTCAACAATGCCAAATCTCTGCAAACACTTGAAATGTCACCAATTATGTGTGTTGATAATATTATAATCACATCCTGCTGGCTTAATTCTGATAATATATTTCTAAAGCGGATTCTTTCTTCAGGATCAAGCCCCGTGGTAGGTTCATCAACTACTATAATTTTCGGATCACCTATTAAAGCCTGGGCAATTCCTAAGCGCCTTTTCATCCCACCAGAGAGTTTATTGGCACTCCTTTCTCTTACATCAAACAAGCCAACTTTTTCTAACCATTCATCCACTTTCTGAAGTCGTTGTTTCTTGTTTTTAATCCCCGCCAAACCTGCTGCATAATCCAGGAACTCCCAGGTACGCAACTTGGTAAAAAACCTAAAATCCTGTGGGAGATAACCTAACATTTTACGTATTTCGCCCCGGTCTTTTGATAAATCAAAGCCATTAACATGAACCGAGCCAGTGGTGGGTTTCATCATTGTAACCAGGATACGCATCAAACTAGACTTACCAGCACCATTAGGGCCCAGCAATCCAAACATGCCATTCTCAATCTCAAGATTAACATTATTGAGGGCGCGTTTGCCATTTTTATATACTTTGCTTAAATCTTTAATTACAATTTTCATAGGTTACCGTTATTCAAAAGCCTGCCTTCCCCTGCTTCTGAAAATATTATTAGGTGGTTCATTATCTTAGATATCAAAACCTTGATTCAGGTTACACTTTACATCAACTATTTTTTAAAATATCCCTATTATATTAAAGTCAAAGATATAATAAAAACATAGTACCATGCAACACATAGTTCTAAATTTTTATTTTTTTTCATTTCCTAATCGATATTATTGACTAAATTTCCAATAGAAACGCCAGTATTATTGAAAATTCTCAAATTGAAAATATTTTAAAAAAATCAAAAGATAATTAAATTAAAAATGGACTTTGTTGGGGTAAAAAAGAAGAAAAGGAAGGAAGTAGGAATCTAGATCTTGTATTTACTGCTATTAACTGATTGACTGCTACGGTATTTCAAAGATAAGACCAAAATTCTGGCCCTGAAATTATCAATGAATTTCTCATTGAGGAAAATATCTTAATCCTTGTTGAAGTTTAACAGACTCTCCACTAACTAAAATTATGAGTGTTAATAGGTTTTTTCTTTAGGTCCTGTTGCAGGTAACATTCTGTTTTTTGACTACGGATTTGTTCAAGGCAGGTATTTAATGCCCTGATCTTACCGTTTTTTCCTCTGGTCATGCCTTTGACACAGTTCCAGATACCGGGATCAATAAACTGTTTAAGGGATACTTCCACATTGCGGCCCTCAACCGAAATTCGGGCATAAAGTGGAGAAACGCCATTTCTGGTTTTGTTAGTGCGTGTAATAAACTGCACCCCGAAGGTGTTGTTTGTTCTCATGACAATTCAGCTTTTGAGCTTTTGTTAGTAATTGATTCGGTTAACCGGAAATATTCCGAAAAAGTCATCCAAACTCAATTCAACAAGACCAAATAAAACCATGCATTGTATTGATTTAATGTATTTTGCATCATTTCTGGCGAACTAAGTTAAAAATTAATATGGCTCACTGTTTAGTTCTCATTTTAGCTGAACTGCGAAGCGCTCGCGAACTCCATAAAAAGAATTATAGAAGATTTGAGTATATAGTTCAATTCAAATTGAATTACTAAAAACAGAAAAGCCTGCAAATCATACGATTTGCAGGCTTTTGATTTGGGATGATTCCCAATTTGTCGGGGTGAGAAGATGACACCCCGTGTCTGCAAATATCTTTGAATCAACAGGTTGAAAAGAATGATTTCAGCGGGTTCACTATCTAGTTCTCATTTATTTTGAATGGTTGTGTTTTAGAATAATGTAGAAATTATTATCTTTGTATCAAAATCTAAGTTATGAATATTCATGAGATAAT
>JARGGF010001006.1 GCA_029210905.1 Bacteroidales bacterium
GAGCTGTTTTGTGTATTTCTTTATTGGGCGGACAGGCTGTTATTCCACACAGATAAACCGCTTCAATTAAAAAAGCATCGGAGGTCCTGAAAACCGAACCGATATTATTTAAGCTTCTTACATTGTCTAATACAACCACAAAAGGTAATTTTTCGGTAAGTTTAAACAATTCTACCGTTTTTCTGTCTAATTCGTGGTTTCTAAGTTTTCTCATGGCTGCGAAATTAATATAGCGATTTAAATAAAACAAAAATCTTGGTGATATTGGTATTTTAACTTAATTTTACGGCACTTAATAAAAAAATAGTCCAGTATTACTTGCATTTATAATAGACTGTGGCTTATATCAAACAGTAAAAAGAATCTAAATAAATAGGTCGTTGATCTTATCTAAAATGATTTAAAATGAATTTACACGAATTTCAAGGGAAATTATTACTGAAAAAATATGGTGTGCCTGTACCGGAAGGTATCGTTGCTGTTACTCCTGCTGATGCCTTGCTTGCAGCTAAGGAAATCCAGAAAAATGTAGGAGTTGATAGTTTTGCTGTAAAAGCACAAATTCATGCTGGAGGCCGGGGAAAAGGTGGCGGTGTAAAAATTGCCAAATCACTTGAAGAGGTTGAACTATTTGCCAAACAAATACTTGGCATGACCCTGGTTACGCATCAAACCGGACCGGAAGGAAAGGTAGTGCATAAAATTCTTGTTGAGCAAAGCATCTATTATCCAAATTCCGATGGCAAAGTTGATGTTGCAGAATTTTATATGAGCGTTCTTCTGAACCGGGCTACAGGTAGAAATATTGTAATGTATTCACCTGAAGGAGGTATGGACATTGAAAAAGTAGCAGAAGAAACGCCGCATCTTATTTATACTGAAGAAGTAGATCCTTCAGTTGGATTACTTGCTTTCCAGGCCAGAAATATCGCTTTTAACCTTGGCCTAAGTGGTGTTGCCCACAAAAATATGGTGAAATTTGTTATGTCGTTATATAAGGCATATGCTGGTAGTGATGCTTCAATGCTTGAAATTAACCCTGTTTTTAAAACTTCGGATGATTTAATTCTTGCCGCTGATTGTAAAGTGAATCTTGATGACAATTCACTTTTCAGACAAAAAGAATTTGCCCAAATGCGTGATTTAACTGAAGAAGATCCTTCAGAAGTTGAAGCTGGCAAATACGACCTTAATTTCATTAAATTAACTGGAAATGTAGGTTGTATGGTTAATGGAGCTGGTCTGGCTATGGCAACTATGGATATCATTAAACTTTCAGGTGGCGACCCTGCCAATTTCCTTGATGTTGGAGGTAGCGCCAATGCTGAGAATGTGGAGGCAGGTTTCCGTATTATCCTTCAGGATCAGGCGGTTAAAGCCATCTTGTTAAATATATTTGGTGGAATTGTTCGTTGCGACAGGGTTGCACAAGGTGTAGTTGATGCCTACAAAAAAATCGGCGACATCAGGGTGCCCATTATTGTACGTTTGCAAGGAACCAACGCCAAAGAGGGTAAAGAATTAATTGATAATTCTGGTCTTAAGGTTCACTCAGCCATTACTTTACAAGAAGCTGCTGATTTGGTAAAAGAACTGGTTTAACAAACTACTTAAGCAATATAAATATTGATAAATCCCTGTTACTTAGTTTCAGGGATTTTTTCTATCAGGGAGTCAAGTAATTCCATAATTTCGCTAATACTTTCAGCAGAGTATAGCGGGTATTTCGATAAATGATCAATTTTAGTGCCTGCGAGTTGCTTTGCCCATCCATCAAAACCGGTATAAGCAATAATTGGCTTATTCATCTGCCATGCAAAAGCTATCTCTGACAACGTGCCTGCGCCCCCGGCAATAGCGATTATTATATCTGAGGTATTTACTAAAACTTTGTTTCGGGCTGTGCCCATGCCGGTCGGAATGATTATATCGCAATAAGCATTGCCCTTACTTTTAGCCTCATCCTGGATGATTCCTATGGTAATAGGTTTATTTTCAGATGTTCCATTCTTGACACCCTTTAAAACTGCTTCCATGATGCCCAGTTTTCCACCTGTTACTACATTTATCTCCCTCTCTGATAGTAATTTACCAAGCTTTACACCAAACTGGTATATTTCCCTTGTGCAATTGTTTTCATTTGGCCCAATGATACCAATGTAGGGTTTGTTTTCTTCCATATGATAAAATGTTTTGTGAATAGACAATGACTTCAAAACATTTTTAAATTGAATTTAAGTATAAGATGCCTTGGTAAATTATAATATTTCTCTTGATTCCAAGTCTCTTGCAGAATGGTGGATTGTCAAAATTTCTACAAGTTCACTTTCAATAACTCTGTATACAATTCGGTAGTTTCCTTCAATTAAT
>JARGGF010001007.1 GCA_029210905.1 Bacteroidales bacterium
ATTGCTTGGAGATATTTTCGAGTTTTATTATTGTGTCTGACATTCTTTAAGAAAAAAGATTTATGCTGTACTTCGACGGGCTCAGTAACCAAGCCTGCCAAAGTGCAAATGTAAAGATAAAAGCTAAAAGTTTCACCACAGATTACCTTCGGTGAGGGCTTCGCCGTTGTCACAGATGGACACAGATTATTTTTTTTATAGTATTCTCTGCGCACATCTGCGGCATCTGTGGAAAATCAAATATTCTGTGGTAAATCTTGAATGCTAAGCTACCATTCGGGTTTTATGCTTCGACTTCGCTGCGCAGGGTTTGGGCTTCGACTAAGCTCAGCCACCAGGTGCCTACGGTGCCCAGGCGGTACTGTTTGCTGATGTTTGCTTCGACCCAGCTCAGCACAGGTTCGAGTTTTATGCTTCGGTAACGCTCAGCACAAGTATTGGTGTCTTACAAAATTCCAACAATTTAATTCTATAAACGATACTAATCTAACTATATTATTTTATTGTCTCCCAACGGCCTTCTTTTCTTCCTCCAATTCTTCTTATTTTATTATGCTTTTTTAAATTCTCAATCTCTCGAAGGATTGTTCTTCTTGTAAGTTTAAGTTTTTCAGCCATTTCATCTGTTGTAATTCCCGGTTTTTCATTAAGGAGCCTTATTATAACACTTCCTCGTTCTTCTTTTGTGACATCTTTTGTGACATCTTTTGTGACATCTTTTGTGACATCTTTTGTGACATTATCAGAAAAAACAGTCACCATAAATCCATCAGAAATATTTCTAAACTCCGGGCTGGGAAGCTTTGCTTCTTCAAAATAGCTTACGATACGTTGTATGCCCGAACCATATTTTTCAATAAGTCCCACGCTTTTGAAAAAATCAGCAATTAATCTGTTCCTTGGGGTTGATTTATAGTTGTTTGCCAGTAAATCTTCTACCGTAATGTTTTCGGGTAACCTGCCAGGATTATAAAACTCAATTTTCTAGTTATATATTTTTACAATCGAATCGGATGATGAGCGGTAATCACGGTGGACGATCATATTTAAAACAATTTCTCTAAGAGCTTCTATCGGATATTGCCACCGTTGTGTGTTTTGTGCTTCGCCGGTTATTATAATTTCTTTATAGATATGCTTTCTCACAAAATCAAGTACTTCTTCTACCTGGGTTAAAATATCTGATTTTGTTCTTGAACTGTCTTTTATAATAATATCTGTTTGAAAACGGCCCAATTCAATAGTAGTAAGTGCAGTATCGCGGCCAGCAAACAAAAAATAGGCAGCATTTGTAAGATTTCCATCACGCACCAAATCGTTTTTTAAAAGAAAAGTAAGCGGATCATCTGTTATTCTGCCTCCTCTTTGGTTTATTACATCAATGGCTTGTTGCACTTTCTCAAAGGAAATATCCTCCGGTTTGAACTGATTATTAACATGATAATCCCAACTGGTATTAAACGATTGCAAATGAAGGTTTACCACTTGAGAAGTGCTAAGCAAATGATTTGAATTAGCACTTCTTTTAAAATACTTGCCACGTGTAGCAACAGGCTTTATTGGATATTCCTGAATAGAAAATACAACAAGTTTTACATTTTCTATTTCAATTACCTCAACATCCGGGATAATTTGTGGTGAAGTTTTGTTCTTAATCTCATTCAACCAGTTTTGAACTGATTCATCATTTACAGTTACTCCGACTAATTCATTCCGTTGATTTATACCTACTATTATTTTTCCACCCGATGAATTCGAAAATGCAACTAATGTTTCAATAAGCTCATGATTAAAACTGCTTTTGAATTCAATTTTCTCGGATTCGCCTACTTCAATAATATTTCTAAAATCTTTATAATCCATCAATTAATTTAATAATTTTAACTAAACGGGAAACAAATATTTACAAATTTAGCATAGCTTTTGACAACTTCGGCAAAGTCTACAATTTCATCAAATTTTTGGCGGATATCGGTTTTGGTCATGCCCAGAATGGCGCCGTTAAGGAAAATATTTTCGCGGCCGGTGAGCTCGGGGTGGGACTTCGACAGGTGATACAGTGAGCAGTTCGGCAGGCTCACTGTAACACTTGTCGAACTGCTCAGCCACCAGGTGCCTACTTCCAACAGGCTGGCTATGCAGCCTTTTACTTTTATTTGTCCGGTGGTGGGGCCGGTAACGCGTGAGAGTAATTTTAACAGGGTGGATTTTCCGGCGCCGTTTTTACCAATAATGCCCAGTACCTCGCCTTGTTTTACTTCGAGGTTGATGTCTTTTAGGGCCCAAACGTAGTTGTCAGATTTGAGAGATGAGATATTAGATTTGAGATCGTTTGACTGGCCAATTTTCAGCGTAGGATCCTCCTTGCC
>JARGGF010001008.1 GCA_029210905.1 Bacteroidales bacterium
AGACAAATTTCAAAACTTTTTGAAATATAAGATTTACATTCAGCATCCGCACATTTTTATATTTTTTCTGCCTAAAATATCTCATCTTCTTAACAAGATTATTTCAACAATAATTTTTACGAAGTGTTTTGATTAAAGTAACTTCGCAGCAAATTTTTCTCTATAATTATGAAAAGCGAGTTTATTCTTGTTATAGTTAAACACCGATCTTTTGGATGGATGCTAAAACCCTATTTAATCGAAAAATTAAATCAGGAATTTTATACCATTACCGAAAGTGTTCTGGCAGAAGACATTGATTCACAGAATTATACACCAGAACAACGCGAAATTATTAAATGGGCAGCCCAGTGCAGTGATCTGGAAATAACCAAACTATTTTCCCGGAAAAAGATGCCCTCAAGGGATTTTATAGCCAAACTAACTGACGAAAAGGTTTTAGCTTCAATAAGGGAATACATTGAGAAGCGACTTCATAAGTGCTTTGAAATATTGCAGAAAACAGATATTAGTGTTTATCACAAATCCGAAAGCAAAAATCTTTTTGAAGAAGACAGAATAGAAATTGTAAAAGGTCCCACTAAAACCGTTTTTAATTTCATTAAGGAAACTGAAGGGAGTAAATATTTTTTAAGTATCAGTGATGGCATTAACGAGATAAAACTTTCAGAAACACCCGGTGAAATAATAACAAATGCTCCTTGTGTGCTGATGGCCGGGCAGCGATTATACTTTTTCAGCAAGGACGATGATGGAATTGACGGGAAAAAACTTTTACCTTTTTTTACCAAGGATTCGATCTTAATTCCTAAAAGTGCCGAAAGAAAGTATTTTGAAACTTTTGTAAAAAAAGCGGTTGAAAATTACGATGTAAAAGCAACAGGTTTTAGAATAGATTCTTCTGAAATTGAACCAGATGTGATACTCAGCCTGGAAAATGACTGGAAAAACGAATTTACCATCTTGCTCAAATTTAATTATTCCGGAAGAATAGTTTCGACCAATAGTAAGAAAAAGGCTTTTGTAGAATTTACAGAAAAAGATGGCACCTTCTTTTTTAACAAAATTGCAAGAAACTTTGATTTCGAAAGAAAAAAAAAGGAATTTTTAAATCAATTTAATGATTTGGAAGAGATTAATGAAAGTTCTTTTAAAATAAAGAAGCAACTTGCCGATGAGCTCAACCTGCTTAACTGGATCAATCAGAACTCTATGTTATTGTCTGATAATGAGTTCATTATAAAGCAAAACTTTCATGATAAAAAATATTACACCAATGAACTTTCACTTGATTTTAATCTGAAAGAAACCAACGACTGGTTTGATTTAAAAGGAACTGTTAGCTTTGGTGAATTTGAAATTCCTTTTATTGCACTAAAAAATCATTTGCTAAAAGATATTAGAGAATATGTGTTGCCCAATGGCGAAATTGCCATTCTTCCGGATGAATGGTTTGTAAAATACAGCGGACTGTTTAAATTAAGTAAAATAGAAGATGGATCCGTTAAGATAAATAAGCACCATCTTAATTATTTTAAAGATGAACTTGCTGAAATAAACAAATCGTTAGTAGAAAAGGTAAGTGGCATTGTGCAGCTACAGCCTGAGAAACCAGAAGGTCTTCTTGCAGATTTCAGGCCTTATCAGCAAACCGGCTTCAGGTGGATATATTCACTCTATTCAAGTAAATTTGGCAGTTGCCTGGCTGATGACATGGGACTTGGAAAAACTATTCAAACCCTTGCATCTATTTTAAAAATACAGGAATCAACTTCAGTTAACCAACAAAATAATAGCCAATTACAATTATTTTCTCAAGTTGAGAAGGAGCAGAAACTTGTTGATTCAACTAAAATGCCTGCAGGTCTTATCGTAATGCCAACATCATTAATTCATAACTGGATAAATGAAATTAGTAAATTTGCACCGAAGCTTAAATACTATGAATATACTGGTAGTCAGCGAATTAAAAGCACTACTGAATTCAATGATTTCCATTTGGTATTAACAAGCTACGGAGTTTTAAGAAACGATATTGAAATTCTTAGCCCTTATTTTTATCATTTCATAATACTTGATGAGAGCCAGTTTATTAAAAATCCGGGTTCAAAAACTTACCAGGCCATAATGGAAATAAAGGCAAGGTTTAAAATGGTGCTTACAGGAACACCTATTGAAAATTCACTTATAGATCTTTGGGCTCAATTAAATTTTATAAACCCGGGTTTATTAGGCAGCCAGGAATTTTTCCGGAAAGAATTTGCCGAACCTATTGAAAAAAATAAAGATGAAGAGGAACGAAAAACAAAACAACAACGTTTGCAAAAATTGATAAGCCCGTTTATCCTTCGACGTACCAAGAAAGAAG
>JARGGF010001009.1 GCA_029210905.1 Bacteroidales bacterium
AATGAATTAATGACCCAGAGCAATCTGGGTAAAATTGAATTACCGGAACAGGCTCCTGTCTTCCAAAATGTATTAGTAATTTATCCATTCAACAGTATCCGGAGCGAAAACCTAAAACACAATGAGTTTATTGGCCTTAGTTATTTCGATGTGCCAAAGCTTTATTCGATAAAGCTTAATGCAGCTAAAATATTGATGTATAATCCCGTAACATTTTCAGACAAAAATAGTTATGAGCTGCATAAACATTTAAGGGCCATCGACCATAATATATTATTAGATCACCTTGAAACCAGGCATCTTGCCAATGAAAATGAAGTATTTAAATCGCCTGACCAGTTGCCTGGATTTTATAAAAATCATCCTGAAATAATAAAAAATACTGAACAGCAGATTAATCAATGCAGTTTTGAATTTGATTTTAGCATACCCAAAAACAAGAAACTATTTACCAGAAGCGCTGAAGAAGATAAGAAATTGCTTGAAAAACTGGCGCTGGAAGGTTTCGATTATCGATATCATTCAGATAATCAGATAGCTAGGAAAAGATTATATCAAGAACTTGAAGTGATTTTTAAACTTGGTTTTGCTACTTATTTTTTAATAGCTTGGGATATTGTAAGCTATTCTATGAGTCAGGGATTTTATCATGTGGGGCGGGGGAGTGGCGCCAACAGTCTGGTAGCTTATTGTCTGAAAATTACAGATGTAGATCCTATTGAGCTTAACTTATATTTTGAGCGTTTCCTGAACCCCAAACGCTCTACACCGCCTGATTTTGATATTGACTATTCATGGAAAGATCGCGACCATGTGCAGGAGTATATTTTCAAGAGGTTTGGGAAGGACCATGCCGCACTTTTAGGTGTAACCACAAGGTTTAAAGGCCGCTCCATCTATCGCGAATTAGGAAAAGTATATGGCTTGCCCAAAGCAGAAATTGACGATTTAGTTGAAAAGCCCCTTGAATCCATTCAATTAAACCATATTACAAAAAAAATATTTGCTGTTGGAGAAATGATGGCAGATTTTCCAAATATCAGGAGCATCCATGCCGGGGGGATATTGATATCAGAAAAGCCACTTAGCTATTACACGGCACTTGATTTACCTCCTAAAGGTTTTCAAACCACACAATGGGACATGTATGTGGCCAGGGAAATAGGATTTGATAAGCTGGATATTCTCAGTCAACGGGGCATTGGGCATATTAATGAGTGTGTTGAAATAGTACTTGAGAACCAGGGAATTAAAGTTGATCCACACCAGGTAGATATGTTTAAAAAAGACGAAAAGGTAAAACACCTGCTTCGAAACAGCGATACCAATGGATGTTTTTATGTAGAGAGTCCTGCTATGCGTGGTCTTTTAAAGAAACTAAGGTGCGATAATTACATCAGCCTTGTAGCTGCCAGCTCCATAATTCGTCCGGGGGTGGCCAAATCGGGGATGATGCGCGAATACATCCACCGCTTTCATCATCCAGATGGTTTTAAATACCTGCACCCTATCATGAAAGAACAATTGGAGGAAACCTATGGTGTAATGGTTTACCAGGAAGATGTTTTAAAAATCTGCCACCATTTTGCAGGGCTCGATTTGGCCGATGCCGATGTATTGCGTGTGGTTATGAGCGGCAAACCGCGCTTTAAAGATGAGTTTGAGAAGATTAAGTTGCGTTTTTTTTCAAATTGCAAGCAACGTGGTTATTCTGATGGGCTGGCAAACGAGGTGTGGCGACAAATTTATTCATTTGCGGGATATTCCTTTTCAAAGGCACATTCCGCATCTTATGCAGTGGAAAGTTTTCAGAGCCTTTACCTGAAAGCTCATTATCCATTGGAATTTATGGTAGCAGTAATCAATAATTTTGGGGGATTTTACCGCACCTGGGTCTATTTTAACGAAGCCAGACGACAGGGTGCCAATATAGCATTACCCTGTGTAAACCATAGCCGGTATAAAACCTCTATCATTGGCAAAGATGTTTATATAGGTTTTATACATATTGCAAATCTTGAGCACAAATTTGCAAAACAAATGGTTGCAGAGCGAAATAAAAACGGAGCCTTTAAAAGCCTTGAAGATTTTATCGACAGGGTACCATCATCAGCCGAACAGCTTACGCTGCTGGTTCGTCTTGATGCATTTCGTTTTACAGGTAATGCAAAAGTTCATTTGCTCTGGCAAATAAAGCTGATACTGGGTACTTCCAAATCTGTTCCCGTATCGAATGTGCTGTTTTCACCTCCCCGAAAAAAGTTTGAAATTCCTGATTTGAGCCAGACAAAACTCGAAGATGCTTACGATGAAATTGAATTGCTTGATTTTCCGGTTTCGTTAAGTGCTTTTGATATGTTGGAAACT
>JARGGF010000100.1 GCA_029210905.1 Bacteroidales bacterium
CATATTCGGCAGCAACATTTAGCGGGCCAATTACAGCATCAAGTGTTTTGTTAATGCCAATAACAATTTCCCTGAATTCTTCATTGGTTTCTTCAGGTTTTGCGCGGGTAGCCAATTTACCACCAACAGCTGCCTCAACCAAATCTTTGGTTTGTTTTATTACTGATTTAATGATGTTCTGAATGTTGCCAGCGATGATAAATCCTAGAGTAATTCCAAATACTGCTGCAAGGATAAGCAATATGAGCATCAGTTTAGAAGCTGCTGTAGCAATAATTGTATTTTCATCGGCAATTGCCTTACCCACGTTAATTTTATTTTCTACCAGGCTCATCAGAGCAGTTTCGTAATCCTGGGTAGTTTTATTTAGGGCACCCCTGTCAATGGATTCGATGGCCAGTGAGTCCTGGTTTTCGAGTGCCAGTTTTTCAACAATTTCAAGCTCTGTGGTAAAATCCTTCCTTATATTATAAAATTCCGTTACCGCTTTTTTTCCTTCCTCAGTTATCATCGATTTTTCAAAGTTTGACAAAAGGTCTGTCATCCCTTTACTGATTTCTTTCCTTTTGTCAATTAGCTGAGCAATTGCAGCAGGGTTGTTTTCTCTTACCATGTCGCGATAAAGTACACGGCATTGTTGGAAATCGTATACAACGTGGTTTAAATCACCCAGAGGGCTGGTAACCATTTCATATAATTTGGTATCATTACTATCTACCTCAGTTATCTTTGTGATGCCAACATATCCTATAACACCTGAAATAATGGCTACAATAAGGAAACCTATCAAAAGTTTCGTTCTAATTTTCATTTTATTCATTTTTTTCCTCCGTTATTTTTTAATTGTTTTTAAATAGCTTAAATAATTAATCGATTGAGCAGAATCGCTCAATTTGGGTATTAAAAGTTTTCAAATTCAGCATCTGATGCTTCTTCCATATCAAATTTTATCTTTTTGTTTTTTAAAACACTTACAGGTTGTGCTTTAACTGTAGATTTCCCAAATGATTTGCCTTTAACTTTGTGCTCCAAAACAAAAAAATCCATCACTTCTCTTAATTGTTCTGCCTGCGATGCGAGTTCTTCTGATCCGGTAGAAAGTTCTTCGGCGTTTGAGGTGTTTTGTTGGGTTACTTCAGAAAGCTGGTTCATGGCTCCATTTACCTGGCGGATGCCGATTTCCTGCTCTTCGCTTGCCATAACAATATCACGCACCAGTTCTGCTGTTTTTTCAATACTTGGTACAATTTCTGCCAGTTGTTTGCCTGATTGTTCTGCAATAGTTACACTGTTTTTCGAAACATGGTTAATTTCTATTGCAGCTTGTTGGCTTTGTTCTGCCAGTTTACGGACTTCGGCAGCTACCACAGCAAACCCTTCGCCATGCTCACCTGCACGGGCAGCTTCAATTGCAGCGTTAATGGCCAGTAAGTCAGTCTTTTCTGCGATATCTTTAACAATTGATATTTTTTCAGCAATGGTTTTCATGGCCTCCACCGTTTCAAATACACTTTTATTACTGATCTTTATATCCTCAGCTGCTTTGCGGGCACTTGCTTCTGTAGTTTTTGCATTTGCCAGGTTGTTCTGAACATTGGCCAGCATTTGTTCAAATGATGAAGTTACCTCTTCGGTTGAAGCTGCCTGCTCGTTGGCACCACTTGCAATCATATTGGCAGATTCGCTCATCTGGCCACTTCCATTGGTTACATAATCAGCAGCAGATCTTATTTCTCCTACAATTTCGGAAAGTGAAAAGACCATTTTTGAAAGTGCTTCCATTAAACCATCCTGTTCCGAACGTTTTTTTAATACCACAGTTAAATCACCATTGGCAACCAGGGTTGCTTTTTGAATAATGTCATTAGTTGATTCAATCAGAATATTTAAATTGTTTTTTATGGTATTAAAATCGCCATTGTAGTTTTCAGTAATTGTCGTTGGAATATCCCCTTTGGAGATACGATCAATATAATTGGCAGAAACATTTAACGGGCCAATAACTGCATCAAGGGTTTTATTAATTCCTTCAATTATTTTTTTGTAATCGCCAAAATGTTTTGAAGCATCGGCGCGGGTTGCCAATTTGCCCAGAACTGCCGCCTCGGATAAATTATTGGTATCACTTATTAATGCGCCAATTGCGTTCACACATTCCATTAAAGCATTATTTATGGTATCAAATTTTTCTTTTGCATCTTTGGTTTCTTCAGTGGCATCATTACTTTTGGCGGCAATATTAATATCGCCGTTGGCTAATTTTATCAGATTTTCTGTTACCTTTTTCGTTTCAGTTTCTTGATATTCAGCAACTTTTTTAGCAACTTTTGCAGCATTTTTTAATTCTGTTTGATCCACAATTACCTCAAATGCACCAATAGTCCTTCCTTCACGGTTTTTAAGAGGCACTCCGGTATAACTAATATCGAGTGTATGGTTCCCCGGCTTTGCAACAGTTTCACTACTCACTTCCCTGCCAGCCTGAATCGCTTGAGAGTAAGCGCAATTACTTGTTTTACAGTCATTTGCCTTAAAATGATCCCAGCATTTGGTTTTTGTTTGAAATAAATTAATACCAGTGGTGTTATTTAAACCAGCACCAACTTTGTTCATAAATTGAATTTCAAAATCGTTATTTATTATCATGCTTGGGGCAGGCATATTGTCCAATAAACCAACTAACGAATTAATGGTGTCATTAACGCCTGCAATAATTTTTGCAAAATCACCTTCGTGTTTTGATTCATCCGCTCTGGTAAAAAGTTTACCTTCTACTGCAGCTTTTGACAGCATGTTGGCATCTTCAATCATTAGATTTACAGCATCAATACAAACATTCAGGTTGTTTTTTATTTCATTGAAATCGCCGTTATAGCTGTCGGTGATTTTTGGAGGGATGTTACCTTTTGAAATACGATCAACGTATTCTGCAGCAACATTTAACGGACCGATAACTGCGTCGAGTGTACGATTAATACCAACTGTTATTTCACGGAATTCATCGTTGGTGTCTTCTGGTTTGGCACGGGTGGCAAGTTTACCGGCTACAGCAGCATCAACAAGGTCTTTTGTTTGTTTAATTACTGATTTTATAATGTTTTGGATGTTGGTAGAAATAAACAGACCTGAAAAGAGTGCTAATGCAACGCCAATAATGATAAAAATAAGCAGGAGTAACATTCCGCTACTTGAGGCTGTATCACTTTCAATATCAGTTTCTTTAGCATGTTTATTATTAATATCCATTACTTTTAGCAAAAGGCTCTCAGAGTTGGCAAAAACTGGGCGTAGTTTATAGGCGTAATGATCTAAAATGGTACTATCCAATGCAGCTATTTCAAGGCTTCTTTCGTCAACACCTTTTGCGGTAAGATCATCTCTCTGCCTGTTGAGTGCAACAAAAGCTTCATGTGTTTTAAGCCAATCGTTCCAGGCTGGGATAAATTCATTCCAGGCATCTGATTCTTCTGCTAATTTTGGCAGGGATTCATAGTTTTTTCGTGCGGTATCAATGCTAACAATGATTCTATCCATCTTATCGTAAAAATGTTGTCTGTCGGCTCCTTCAAAGCGCCTCACCATCAGGCCCATTTCCTGGGCTTTTACATTTGTTTTAGCTTCGTTGATGATTTGCAGGTTATTTACACTTGGTAAAATTACGGTAGCTAATTCATCCTGTCCTTGTTGAATACTTTGCATTCCACTGTATCCAATGTATCCGATTATTGCTGAAATAATTGTTAATAATGCAAAACTCAGCAAAAGTTTTGTTCTGATTTTGAGATGATTCATGATTAATCCTCCAGATTTTTATGGGTTGTTTTTAAGTAATTATAAATTGTATTATGAATTTATTGGCACTCACTAGTCGCGTTTATTCATCATTAATTTCGAAAGAAGTGATAAATTCTCGGGTAACTTAGGTTCTATACCCAGAATGGGAATCTTTTTATTTTTAAAACTGATAATCCCTTTTAGTTCAGTTGGAATGGAAGGGATTTCGGACTTCCTTTCTTTTTTTAGAAAATTATTGATACTTTTTCCAGCAAATGATTCATTACCGATCAGGAGTGAGGGGAGCTTAGTATTTTTTGAGTTTATCATTTCTTTTTGGTTTTTTCAGACAATTGTTTGCTATTGTCTATTAGTTTATTAATGTCCAGAATAACAGTTAATTGTCCATCAGCCAGCAAACTGGCACCAGTAAAGTATTGCTGATTAATCAGGTAACCATCAAAAGGCTTTAGTACAGCCTGGTATTCACCAATTACCTTATCCACTATCAGCCCCACTTCTTGTAAACCATTACTTACTATTACAACTTTTTGACTGTCAGGTAATTGTCCGTTTATGCCAAATACCTGGCGCAAATTTATGTATGGTATCAGTTTGCCTTCAATAGCTAGTTGATGGTTATCTGTTTGTTCCAAATCAGCCTGTGTGAGCTGTGCACATTTGTGGATGCTTGGCAAGGGTATTGAAAAAAATTGTTTACCTGTTTGCACCAATAAAGTATCTATTATTGACAATGACATAGGAAGCTTAATAATTATGGTAGTTCCTTTGCCTTTTTGCGATTTAATTTCAACTTCACCCCTTAGCTGGTTAATACTTCTTTTAACTACATCCATTCCAACACCGCGTCCGGAAACTTCGCTCAGGTTTTGTGCTGTTGAAAAGCCTGGCATAAAAATTAAATCGTATAACTGTTTCTCTGTCAGTTCTGTATCAGGTGTTATTATTCCTTTTTCAATGGCTTTGCTTCTTATTTTGTCCTTGTCCATTCCGCGGCCATCATCGGTAATCTCAATGATAATATCAGAACCGGAACGGTGGGTGTTAAAACCAATTTTTCCTTGTGGCGATTTACCAGCCTTCTCACGTTCCTGAATTGTTTCTATACCATGGTCCAGGCTGTTCCTGATCAAGTGGGTCAGTGGACTTTCAAGGCTGTCGATGATGTTCTTATCCAGTTCAGTTTCAAGGCCTTCGGCTACAAATTCAACACTTTTGTTAAGTTGTTTGGAAATATCCCTTATCAACCTAAGAAACATTACATATAATGTTTTTATTTGCACCAATCTTACATTTAGGATATTTTTCCTGAACCTGTTGGTTATTTTATCTATGGACTCAATAAGCTTATAGAGTTTTTTGTAACCTTCATTTTCCACAATTAACCTAAACTCTGCCTTTGCGGTGACCAATTCACTGAGCAGATCCATTTGTTCATCCAATTTATCTGAAGAAACCCTTAGAAAATTAATAGAACTTTGTTTAGTTTCTTCTTCTTCCTCAATTTTCGGGCTGAAGCTCTTTTTTTCATTAACCTTTTCGTTTTCTTTTTTGAGCTTCAATTTGGCTGCAATTTCTTTTAAAGGGCTTAAGTCATTGTGTTTTTTTAATGAAGAATTTTTTTGAACGATAGAATTAAATTCATCATTCAGGAAAAGATTCTCATTTGCAAGCAGCTCTATTTTAGCAATATCCAGCATGAAAATGAAAACATCTTCAATATCGCTTAATGGTGATTTGCTTACAATAAATATTTCCCAAATGCTCAATGAGCTTTTCCCATCTTTTATTGGAATGGAAATAATGCTGCCTAATCCATCAAGTTCTCGGAATATCCCATCGAGTTTAATCCCTCTTTTTTCAAATTCCTCATTGATCTCAAACGAAACATAAAAGGTTTTATCTGTTTTACCGTCAGCTGCTTCAAGCAACTTTTTTTCAGCAGGGTTATCATCATTAGGCACAGTATTTTGGGCAAGATATCCGGTAATCTGCATTTCCAGTCGTTCAAACTCAGCAAGTGACGAGTCTGAAACATCATCCTTTAGTTTAAGCACCATATTGGTAAAATCCACAACCTCCAGAGATAAGTTCACGATATCGCTATTTACAGCGATAGTATTGTCTCTGATACAATCATAAACATTCTCAATTAGGTGCATCAAATGCCCAACTTTATTAAAGCCGTACATTCCACTTGCTCCCTTAAGACTGTGCAAGCCCCTGAATATTTCTTCAACAATAAGAATATTATCGGGCTTTACTTCAAGCATCAGCAAGCTTTTTTCAAGCTTTGAAAGCAGTTCAAGAGCGTCGGCTATAAATCTATCTTTAAAATCCTCCATTATTGAAATATTGAGTTGATTATTTTTGTAAAACGGTTAATGTCAAAAGGTTTGTTTAGCCAGCCATAGGCTCCAGCGGCCCGTGCATCAATTTTACATTGTTCAGCTTTTTCTGAACTTAAAATTAATACGGGCATGTTCCGATATTGAGCTTTAGCTTTTACGGCCTTTGTTAGCTCAGCGCCTGTCATGCCAGGCATTTTAAAGTCGGTTACCATCAGGTCTATTGTGCGGCCATCGAAAAATTCAAGGGCTACTTTTGGATCTTCTGCTTCAAGAATTTCAAAACCTTTTTGGTGCAAAGCATGTTTCATTACCACGGTATTGGTTTTAAAGTCATCTACTATTACAATTGTTTTGCTCATATCTCTCGATTTTATGTGATTAAGAATATCTGATTATTATTTTATGCATTTCTTAAGGCTATTATTTCTTTATGATCAGTAACATCATCCAGGCTTAATAAAACAGACGGCACCTTTCCATCAATATAGGTTGCAGATATCAATATTTTCCGCTCGTCAACATTATTTCCTCTTTTTATCGAAAGTTTCCCTTCTATTTTGTAGTAATCTGTTTTATATTTTATTGAATTTACTATTGTAGAATTTATCAGGCAGCCTTTACATGCTTCAGAAGCTCCACACCCACCTGGCTTTTCACCTGAATTGATACAATCAAAAATGTCACCGGCACGAATACCTATAATTTGTTCTTCTGGTTTACCCGAAGTTTCCAGTCCTGTTTTATTTATTTTTATTACCTCTCTGTTTGCATTTACCAATAACACTATTAAAGGAATATTTTTAAAAATTGCACTGAGCAGATTTTCGCGTTCTTCAATTTCTCTTTTACCTTCTCTAAACTTTCTTGCAAGCATTAACAGATCGTCATTTGTGGCCTTTAATTCAAGGTTTTTTTCTTTTAAGGCTAATAGTAATTCTTTGTTTTCTTTTTGAAGGTTGTACTTATCAATTGCATTTATTATTGATTGATGCATTTCTTTTTGGTCCCAGGGTTTTTGTATAAAACGATAAACACCAGTGTTGATAGCATCAAGCACAGTCTCCAGTTCAGCATAGGCCGTAAGAACAGAAAATATGGTGTCAGGGTAAATGGGTTTTATTCTTTCAATAAAGGCTATTCCGGTTTCTTCGGCCATTTTTTGATCTGTAATAACAAGCTTCACCTCATTTTTGGTCATTAAGTCTTCTGCTTCATTAGTATTTTTTGCCAGTAAAACATTGTATGCAGACCAAAAGGCTAATTGAAAACTTTCAAGGTTTTCTTTTTCATCATCGATGTATAAAATTGTGTCTTTCATAATGAATTTATTGTGATTTATTATAAGGTATTGTAAAATAGAAGGTTGAACCTTTTCCTTCAAATGATTTAAGCCATATTTTGCCACCCAGAAGTTCCACAAGTTTTTGCGAAATGGACAAGCCTACTCCAATACCAGCAAATTTTCGATTATTGTTCATTTGAACCTGATAGAAACCCTCAAAAACCTTGTTCTGCTGTTCTTCGGCTATTCCAATGCCATTGTCAGCGATATAAAATTCCAGGAAATCATTCTTTAAAAGGTAGCCATATTCAATTTTTCCTTTTTCGGTAAACTTGAACGCATTTTCAAGTAAATTGTTAAGGATTTGGACCAAACGAAGCCGATCTGAAATTATTACGCTTTCATTATCCTGTAAATCTTTATGAGGGATTAATTCAATATTTTTTTTAGTTGCTTTGTGAATGAACAATAATTGCATTTCCATGATTAAACTATTTACACAGAAACTTTCATTGATGATATCCAGATTGTCGGTTTCAATTTTTGAGATGTCGAGTATATCGTTTACGATTCTAAGCAATCGGAAACTACTCTCTCTTATGATATTTAAATAGATCTCTTTTTTTTCGTCGGGGATGGATGGCTTCATTAGCATTTCTGAAAAACCAATAATGCCATTCATGGGAGTTCTTATTTCGTGGCTGATATTTGCAATGATGCCTGATTTGAGCATATCACTTTCTTTAGATTTAATAATTGCGCTCTCAAGCTTGCTGTTAATAGATTCCAGTTTTTTATTCTGAATCAACAGTTGTGTTTCGTTTTTTCTTTGTTGTGTAATTTCATCAAAACTCAGTAATACCATAGGTTGTTCTTGCTCAAGGTAAGTGGCTGATAATGAGATGATTTTATTTATTGTGCTGCCATTCAGATTAAAGGGTAACTGGCCTTCGGTTTTGAAATTATCAGTTTTATGTTCAATCGAATGTTTTACAGCAGAACGGATAATGCAAGTTTCCCGTGCTTTATCTGTGCACTCCATAGAATCTTTCATATAGCTGCAGTGGAAAGCCTTGCCAAAAAGTTGTCCAATGATTTCATTTTCGGTTGTTCCGGCAAGATTTCTTCCAGTATGATTTACTGTGATTATCCGGGTATTTTCATCTACAATAACAACGGCAATCGGAAGATTTTTGTAGATTGCAGCAAGTAGTTTTTCACGTTTTGATAATTCTGATTGACTCTTTAACAGTTTTGTTGAATTTGAGGTTATCTGACTGTTGAACTGCTTTAACTGTTCATTTCTTTTTTTAAGAGTAACTACCAATGCGATGTTTTGCTTTTTAAGTTCATATTTTTCAACTGCATTTTCAATTGCAAAACTCATTTCGTTATGTAACCAGGGTTTTTGAATGTATCCATCAATCCCTACATTAATGGCGTTTATTACCAGTTCTAATTCAGAATATGCCGTTAGCAGTATGTATGTTGTTAACGGATATTGTGATTTTATTCTTTTTATAAATGCTAATCCTGTCTCCGAAGGCATTTTATGGTCAGCAATTACTAAGGCGACTTCTTTTTCCTTTAAAATTTTTTCAGCAATTAATGTTGAACTTGCCAGTTCTATATCATAATGATTCCTGAAAGCAAGGCGGAAGCTTTCAAGGTTTTCAAGTTCATCATCTATGTATAAAATGACAGGTTTCATTAGTAATTCCTTTTTATTCTAAATTTATATCTTCAGGAAAGTATAGATTGCCTTTGCTTACTTCGTGAATAGCGGCTGGTAACTTCTTGAATATCTCCGATTTAAACACACAACCTTTAAAGCCCATGGCAATAAGTTTTAACAAATATGCATTGTCCTTAAACATAGTAACTGCAATTGCCTTTATTCTTAAATCTCCATTTATAGCTTTTTGAACTGCATGATATCCATCAAGTTCGGGCATATTTAAGTCCATCAGTACAATATCATTGCTGTATTGATAATGTTGTAAAAAATCAAGTCCATTTTCAGCTTCGCCAACTATGTTATGATTTAATATCTGCTTGATATAAATTTTAATGGCCTCCCTGAATTGCTGATTATCGTCTACAATAAATATATTCATATCAAAATTTATTAATAGTACAAAGTTACATTACCAGCAAAGGCGGGGAAAGGGGTAAAGACTCCATTCTATGCAGCAAATGAGGCCGTCTAAAAAGTAAAAATTTTAGGCGGCTATTTTTGTTCTGATATTATTGCTATTTTTTTGGATGTTGCCAA
>JARGGF010001010.1 GCA_029210905.1 Bacteroidales bacterium
TGGAAGTACTGCCGATGGTGCTTTCGGAACAACAAATATTCAGAAATATATTAAAATAGTAAAATAGCAAATCTTTAAGCCGGAATAGGATATTTTTCTAAATTCCGGCTTTATATTTTTAGTTAATTAGAACCTAAAAAAACCTTCAAATGTTGAAGAAAAAAATATTTGGACTTGGAATCTTTGTGCTTTTCATTTCATCTGTTGTAGCTCAAAATCCGTCCAATAAATATTTTTCTGGCGAAATACCCAGAAAAGCAAACAAGGAGTTTCAGTTCCTTGCCTTTTATATCAATCAGGGAGTGGCCTCCAACATATACGCGCAGAACGATTTTCTTAAAGGTCAGGTAGTTGGACGACTTTTTGGGGGAAATACAACAAAAACAAGCGACTCCTTAAAAAGTTTTTATGTGGAACAAAGACTAATCCCATTTTTTATCTATCAGCCTAAACTTTTTAATGGCAAAGCAACTTTAAGGGCTTCGTTTGAGCTTGACTGGACTTGGGGTGACGCTGCATATGGCGTAGGTGGGAATTTTGGTTCGGCCATTTCAGCTGATCAGGTAAATCTACAAACGCAAAATCTTGAACTTGAATTAAATCCGGCAAAAGGATGGTATATCAATCTTGGTTTACAAAGATTGTTTGACACTCCATATAATCCTTATAAAACCATGTTTGATAAAATGACCACAACTGGCTATAGACTAGCTTATTGGGGTACTGATGGAGTTGGCATTTCGGTGAGAAAGGATTGGGATTTTTCCAGAATAAAAGCTGGCTATTATAAACTTTATGAAAATTATATCCAATTAAATGATGACGTAACTTTAGTTGAATTGACCGGAGAAAAAGATGTTTCGACAAAATGGAAACTTGGAGCTTCTGCATACTATTTGAGGGATCGTGCTTCTGGTGCAGGTGGTGTTTCTATTTTAGGACAAGGTTTTAACAGCTTGCTTGCCAGCCATAATGGAGTATACAAATTTAGCTATGGAGATGTTCCTTATAAAGCCGACCTTATTTGGCTAGGATCTTATTTCGGTAGAAATACAGACCATTATCTTGATAAATGGATGGTAACCGGGTTCTTTAATGCGAATTTTGGAATATCTGATACATTAAAGAATCAGTCTGTTTCGAAGTCGGACTGGACAAAAGCAACTGACATATTTGGATTTGCTGCCAACTTAAGAGTTTCTTATCGTTATGGTCAAACTCCAAACGATGCTGTTACGCTTGATATGATCTATTCATCAGGTGATGAAAATGGTATTAATGATGGAAAATATAGTGGTGTAATTACAGGTAATCAATATGGCGCGCCAGGAGCAATATTCATTAGTTCAGGATCATACTTGCTTATGCCACACGGAAATGTTGTAAATCGGTATACTCCTGCTATTCCCGATATCTCAAACATGGGATATGGGCTTACTGCAGCTACATTTCAACTATCAAAAGGTTTAATTCCATATAAATTGAATGCTAAATTAGGTAGTGCATTTGCAATGAGTAATGTAGAACCACTTGGCGGAGGCTTTCTCATTGGAACAGAAGTAAATGGAAACATTTCCTATAATTTTGGTCCATTTATGAGCCTTGAGTTGCATGGGGCATACCTTATGCTTGGTGATTTTTATGATAGTAAACAGAGTTCCTACGGCAGCTCAATAAATGGTAACTTAGATATTCGTCCGGTAAATCCGTGGACCGCTTTTATTGCATTTAAATGGCTTCTTTTCTAAAGGTTCAAATTAAAATGGTATTAAAAATGAAAAAAATAATAAATATTAGTTTAATAATTGGCCTGGTAATTATGAGCAGTTGTAGCACACCATATAAAAAGTTAGCCAATTTTAAATCAATGGATGAAATGCAGTATTTGCATCCTGTAAAAAAAGTTCATTTGCCTGAGAGTGGGTATGATATTGCTTATACTGATGAAGGAAAGGGTGAAAAAACTATTGTATTTGTGCATGGTTTAGGCAGTTACCTTCAGGCATGGATTAAAAATGTTGAAGTACTTAAATCTGATTATCGCTGTATATCAATTGATTTACCAGGTTATGGAAAATCAAGCAAACAGCCACACAATGGGAAAATGACTTTTTATGCCGGAATAATCAGTGAGATTGTTAAAGAGTTGAAGCTTAATAAAGTCGTTCTTGCCGGTCATTCAATGGGGGGACAAATTTCTATTACAACTTCCTTGTTGTATCCTGATATTGTTGAACGTTTAATCCTGGTTGCACCGGCAGGGTTTGAAAACTTTAACAAGGGTCAGAAACAGTGGTTTAAAGATGTGATGACCCTGGATGGGGTTAGGCTTACCTCTGCAGAGGCTATCCAGAATAACCTGGCA
>JARGGF010001011.1 GCA_029210905.1 Bacteroidales bacterium
AAAGAGTAAGAACTAATTCCGAAGACAAAGATTTTAATACTTTAATTAATTTATTGGATGAAAGCATTTTTAACAATAGGCTTATTGGTCCTTTCGAATACATTTATGACCATGGCCTGGTATGGACACTTAAAATTCGCAGAATGGAAGTGGTTCAGCAAATTGGGATTAATATCTATAGTTTTGATTAGCTGGGGAATAGCATTGTTTGAGTATTTTTTTCAGGTGCCGGCAAATAAAATTGGATTTAAGGGCAACGGTGGTCCCTTTACATTACTTCAGTTGAAAGTTATTCAGGAAGTAATAACGTTGATTGTTTTTACAATATTTACACTAATTGTTTTTAGAACTGAATCAATAAGGCTCAATCACCTTATAGGGTTTATTTTGCTCATTTTTGCAGTCTATTTTATGTTTAAAAAATAACAGGATGTCAATTGAAAAAGAACCAGCACATTGGCTTGCCATTGCAAAGCAAATAAATTCTATAGCCCAATCAGGTCTGGCATTTACCAAGGATAAATTTGATAAGGAAAGGTATGAGCAATTGCTCGATTTAAGTATTAACATTATCAATAAAATAACTGAAATTGATAATTCAAAGCTTCAGTTCGTATTCAACAGAGATGTTGGTTATCAAACTCCTAAAGTAGGTGTAAGGGCGGTAGTTATAAAAGATTCAAAAATTCTTTTGGTAAAAGAAAAAATGGACGGAAAATGGACCTTACCAGGAGGGTACGCTGATACAGGGATGACACCCTCTGAAATTGTTGTAAATGAAGTTAAAGAAGAATCTGGTTTTGATGTTGAAGCTACTCGAATCTTAGGCTTTATAGATTATAACAAACATCAGCAAAGACCTTTTCCCTTTGATATTTATCAACTTTTTATGCAATGTGAAATTATAGGCGGAGCAGCCATCCCAGGACTGGAAACCAGCCAGGTGGCTTTTTTTGACATTGATGAATTACCTGAATTGTCCGAAAGGAGGGTAACCAGGGGACAGTTGGTTCAAATGTATCAAATGGCTGTTAGTGAGCATATTCAACCTGTTTTTGATTAAATATTTGGATAAAAAATTTAGGAATCAAATCGCAGTATAAATTTTAAAAGCTGCTTCAACTGGTATTTTTTACCATAGAAACAGCTTTAAAAATCGTCAGGGTTTTTAGTACTAAGTTTAAGTTTGGAGATAATTCTAAAAAACTTAAAAGTTTTAATAATTGGTTAAACAGCTAAATTCTGAAAAAAAGTAAATTACAAAATTGTATATCTGTTTTGGGCGAATTAAACCAAGGCTTAAATTAAATGGCCTATAAAAAGCTCAGGACATAGTTTTTTTTCAACTAGCGGTTGTAGCTTTTATGCCTGGGTGGTTTCTTATAGTCCGATTCACTTTTTTCCCTGGCTAGATTAACCTTTAAATTACGGCCTTTTAGTTCGGTGCCATCAAGTGCGTCAATTGCTGCTTGACCTTCGTCAGAATTTGACATTTCAATAAATCCAAATCCTTTGCTTTTCCCAGAGTATTTGTCCATGATCATTTTGGCCGAATCAACCTGACCATATTCTTCAAATAGGGATTTTAAATCATCTTCGGTTACATCGTAATGAAGATTTCCAACATAAATGTTCATAATAAAAGAAAATAATGTAAAAATTTGAGTTAACTATAACAAAGGTAGTGTTATTTTTATTTTAACGCACTAAAAAATAAATTTTTATTTGCTCCTTTATTATAAAGTTAATTATTTGATATACAATTTATTGCTTATTAAAAATAATTTCTCCAATTAAATCAATACGTATTAGAATCAAAAATTATAAATATTTAGCTCCTGCATTTTTAACCAATTTCCAAAGAAAAAAAATATGATACCATGACTTTTGGGTTTAATAATAAATGTTCTTACAGTTATTAAAACTTGATAAAGACCATGCTCCCGACAAGCAGATTAGAGGCATCTGCAATATTATCGAGGTGACCATGGATAATAACTGTATTTGTCTCCTCTTCAATCTGCTTATTAATATAATGAAGTTCACCACTAAATTTCAATTTTTCTCCCGGAATGGTAACAGTAAATTTATCACCCTCCTTTAGTTTTCTGACATCTTTAGAGTTTACCTGCATTTTAATATGCACCTGGCTCTTATCTATAATCTCAAATAATAAATCTTCAGGATTAACCTTCTGGCCGTTGTTTATATTAGCCATAATTACATAACCGCTCACTGGACTGATTAATGCCAGATTTTTTTGAATAATTCCTTTTTCTATTTCGTTTGGTTGAAAACCCATTAATTCCAGTTCGGCCTTAAGGCCAATAAAGTCAGCATTGGTAGCATTTAATTCCATTTTAG
>JARGGF010001012.1 GCA_029210905.1 Bacteroidales bacterium
TACCAATAAGGATATGATTGAATTATCCCCAAAAGGGATGATCCCAACCATGTATGATTATTGGGTGCACGATGTGGAAGTACTAAAAGAAAAAGGTAAATATAAATTATATCCTCACAATCCATATGAAACAGTAATTAACACCCGTCCGGCCATTTCTTTTTATAACGACAACAATCCCGATTGGTTGAACATCATGATTTTTTATCATGTACTGGCGCATATTGATTTTTTTCAAAACAACATTTTATTTAAAAATACATGGGATGATGATTTTACCGGACAAGCCCTGGCTGATAAAAGATTAATTGAAAGCCTGAGGGCAGAAAAAGGCCGCTGGTTGGATTATGTTATTGAGTTTAGCCGCGCAATAAATAACCTGGTTGGCTATTTCAATATTCTTGTGCGCAGGGAAAATGAAGTCCATTCTCAACCTGCAGATAGGATTAGTTACTATTTTGATACCTTTTTACAAGAAGTAGTTAAAAAACCTGAACATTTTATTTTTAATGAGATCAATCGATTTAATGAGTATATTTCCAGGAACCAACAGGTGGGAGAAGCTTTGTTTCTTAATGAGATTAGGGATGCATATCCTGAATTTAACAACCATTACGAAAAAAGCCTGAAAACATCGCCTAAATCATGTGTGGATGTGATGGAGTATATTCTGAACCATTCTGCTTTTTTAAATAAAGAGAAAAATCTCTGGATGAAATCAGTAGTGAATATTGTTAGAAATACGGCACTTTATTTTGCGCCTCAAATCAGATCAAAAACCATAAATGAAGGATGGGCAAGCTATTGGCACGATGAATTATTCAGACGCGATGATAGAATAAGGGGGCATGAAGTATCCTATGCAAAAATTAACGCTGCAGTAACCTCAGTGAGTCGTGTTGGATTAAATCCTTACGCTATTGGATTAAGATTATTTCAGTACATAAGAAAAATGGCGGACGAGGGGAGACTAAATTATGAGTTTCAAACGCTTGAAAATGCTGAAAAAAGGGATCAATACAACCGTAACCTGAATCAAGGTGAGTCCTTTATTTTTAAGATAAGAGAAAACTTCTCTGATTTTATGTTTCTTAACACATTTGTAGATCAGGATTTTGTTACTGATTATAATTTGTTTGTAGTAGGCAAAAGATTAAATCAACAACGTGGCACCTACGAATATTATATAAAAAGTAAAAAGGCCGAAGACTATAAAAAAATGCTTATTGATTCATTATATCATCCTCCATTTATTACAGTGGATCTTGCAAAATCCAATGAATCAAATCTTTACCTTGTGCATAAATTTGAAAACAAACAATTGGTTAAAGATTTTATACCTGACACCCTTGTTGGAATAGAATATCTGTGGGGAAATACTGTTCAGCTGGAAACTACTGAAATTTATAAAAAAAGGTTGAGTGGGAGCGATAAAGATGAATATGAATATAGAAAAGTACTATATACTGTAAAAGATAAAAAGGTTGTAAGACAAAAGCTTGGTGATTAAAACTGATTAAATGTTTTATAATATTAAGTTTAAGGAATGATCTATAAAAATGAGTTACATAAGTTAATTGATGAACTTGAGCGTAAGGGCGAAAGGTTAGAAGCTTTAATCCGCCTTGGACAGTCATTAAAAGACGAGGAAAGACGTTTACCTATGTCCTTTAATGGTTTTCTAAACCTGGCTTCACGAAAGCCAAGACATGTTTTCAGAAATGTATTTCAGCTGTATTATGATATGGTTCAGCATTATGTTGAAAAAGTGGATGATGGCAAACGGAAAGATGATGAAACGGTCGGGTTTATAAATTATGATTTCTCAAATTTATTTGAAAAGGATTGCGACGATCCTTTTTTTGCAGATCGACTTTTTACAAACCGGTTTATGAAACTGGCAGTTGATATTAAGCAAGCCTCACAAAACAACCGTATTTTTCTATTCGAAGGCCCTCCGGGAAGTGGGAAAAGCACATTTTTAAACATTTTATTACGCAAGCTTGAAGAATATACGCTGCTTCAGGAAGGTAGTATGTACGAAACTCACTGGAGACTTGATATTGAAAGACTGGGAGGTTTTAGGCGTTTCGAACGCGAATTGCATAAGATTGCGCTTGAAACAGGTGATGCTGATTTGGTTGAGCGGCTTATATCTACTCAAATAGAGTCAGAAAAATTACCAAAAAAATACCTGGAATTTTCTTGTCCTAATCATGATCATCCGATTCTTCAAATTCCCAAATCATATCGAAAGCAATTTTTAGATGAATTAATAAGTGATGAAGATTTTAAGCAGGATTTATTTAACAATAAAGAATTTGAATGGATATTAAAAGACATTCCTTGTGGTATTTGCAA
>JARGGF010001013.1 GCA_029210905.1 Bacteroidales bacterium
TCATGTTCTACCACAATAACAGAGTTACCAGTGTCACGAAGATTTTTTAATGAATCTATCAACCGCCGGTTATCTCTTTGGTGCAGACCTATGCTTGGTTCATCCAAAATGTAGAGTACATTTACCAATTGCGATCCAATTTGGGTAGCCAGCCTAATCCTTTGGCTTTCGCCACCAGACAGACTAACCGAACTTCTGTTCAAGGAAAGATAGTCTAAACCTACATCCAGTAAAAACTTTAATCTTGATCGTATCTCTTTCAGTATTTCGTTAGCAATTGCTAATTGTTTGGTAGAGACATCTTTATCAACTGTATTTGCCCATTCATATAACTCACTAATATCCATTGAGGCCAAATCGAAGATATTTTTTCCGGCAAATTTAAATTGCAAAGATTCTTTTTTCAGGCGGCCTCCATTACATTCGGGACAAACCAATTGTGCATAAAACTCATCAGCCCATTTTTGCGCTTTTTGTGATGTTTTATCATTTTGGTAGCGATCAATATATTGCACAATGCCATCGAAGGACAAGGAATAATTTGCCTGATTGCCAAGTGGTGTGTTTTCGAGGACAAATGCCTGATCAGAGCCATACAGAATTATTTCTATGGCTTCATCATCGATATCCTTAATTGGGGTGTCAAGTGTAAAACCATATTTTCGGCCAATGGCTTCTAACTGCCAGAATATCAGGCCGTCTTTGGCTTTACCTAAAGGAACAATTCCCCCGTTACGAATGTTTTCATTCACATCGGGGATAATTTTTGAGCGATCAATCTGATGAATCTGACCCAGGCCATTACACTCGGAACAAGCACCCTGAGGGGAATTGAAAGAAAAAGTGTTTGGGGCCGGCTCATCATACGAAATGCCTGTAGTAGGGCACATTAGTTTGCGACTGTAATAACTCAGCTGCTCTTTATCTTTATCAAGAACAGCCATGGTGCCTTTGCCCTGTTTCATGGCTTCCTGAACTGATTCTTTCAGGCGTTTTTTATCCTTTGATGAAACGGCTAATTTATCTACTACAATTTCAATGGTGTGCGTCTTATATCTGTCAACCTTAAGTCCATGAACCAGCTCTTTTACTTCTCCATCAATTCGTGCCCAAAGAAATCCTTTTTTACGTATTTGCTCAAATAATTCACGGTAATGTCCTTTTCGGCTGCGGACAACAGGGGCCAATAGCAAGGCTTTTTTATTGTCGTATTTTTCAAGTATCAATTGAATTATCTGGTCATCGGTATATTTCACCATCTCTTCGTTGGTGTTGATGGAATAGGCTATTGATGCCCGGGCAAACAACAAACGTAAAAAATCGTAAATTTCTGTTATGGTACCTACGGTAGACCTGGGGTTTTTATTGGTGGTTTTTTGTTCAATAGAAATCACGGGACTTAAACCTGTAATCTTGTCAACATCAGGGCGTTCCAGATTTCCAAGGAATTGTCGTGCATAGGCCGAAAAAGTTTCAATGTAACGTCTTTGTCCTTCTGCATAAATGGTATCGAAAGCCAGTGAAGATTTCCCGCTTCCGCTAAGCCCTGTTATTACACTTAACTTATTTCGAGGAATTACCACGTCAATATTTTTCAGGTTATGAACACGTGCGCCGAATACTTTTATTAATTTTCCGGATTCCGTACTATCTGTTTTTTTATCTTTTTCTGCCATCGCCCCAGCTTTTTAAAAAATGGATACAAAATTACGAATAATAAAGCAATTGACAGTCGTTTATCTCGGGCTGATTTTACTAAGAAATGTTTAAATATCAATATTATAGCAAGTTATGAAGCATTTAAATTGTATAACATTATTTGAAAGAGGAAAAGTTAAAAAAATATTTTTAAATAATTAGAAAGATAATAAATTTGTATCTATGTTTTGCCCGGATGGCGGAATTGGTAGACGCGCATGATTCAGGGTCATGTGTCCTTACGGATGTGCAGGTTCGACCCCTGTTCCGGGTACATTTTAATTCTTTTTTTAGAAGTCTTCTATGGCTTCATTCCACATAAAAACAAATTTATCCAAACAAAACACCTACCTTTGTCGCTTTTATTTAAAATAATTGAATGACATTTAAAGATTTAGAGATTATAGCACCCATCCTTAAAGCCCTTGAAGCTGAAGGATATACGCAACCAACACCTATTCAGGAGCAATCAATACCAATACTTTTACAAAAGAAAGATTTATTAGGCTGCGCACAGACCGGAACCGGGAAAACAGCGGCTTTTGCCATTCCAATATTACAACATCTATGTTTGAAAAATCAAACAAATAAGGGTGCGCGACAAATTAAAGCACTCATTGTTACTCCAACTCGTGAATTGGCCATTCAGATTGCA
>JARGGF010001014.1 GCA_029210905.1 Bacteroidales bacterium
ATGAGTTTTTTAACAGGCAAACCCGTAGAACGGCTCTGACCACGTTCAGAGAACGTGGTTTTTTACAGTAGAATAAACCAAATGGTCATTTCATCTTTAGAACGGGTGCAGGCTGGCCTGAAGCACTTTATGTTGGTTTAGGTATAAGTTTTTGATAAGCAATTCAATAACAGCAAGTACCCAATAAATTGCATTTCAAACTGAAAATAGTTCAAAAATTGTTAATCTAAAATTAATTCATTTTTTCGTATCTTTCCCCCATGCAATCTTCAACCCTGCACATAAAAAACATGGTCTGCAACCGCTGTATAAAAGTGGTAAAGGACGAAATGGAAAAGCTCGGACATAAAGTAATTTCCATTGAATTGGGAATGGTGGAAATTCAAAATTTATCTTTAGAAAAGGATACCCTGAAACAAATTGAAAAAGCACTGAATAATAATGGTTTTGAACTAATTGGTGATAAAAAAGGCAGAATCATCGAAAAAATTAAAACTATTATTGTCGAAATGGTACATTATCAAAAAATAAACGAGGACCATCTTAATATTTCCAATATTATTTCAAATGAAATTGCTTACGATTATTCCTATTTGAGCAATTTGTTTTCATCAGTTGAAGGCACCACCATTGAAAAGTACATCATTAATCAGAAAATAGAAAAAGTAAAAGAATTATTGGTTTATGACGAACTTAATTTAAATGAAATCGCATACCAGATAGGCTACAGCAGTGTTCAGCATTTATCCAGTCAGTTTAAAAAAATCACAGGATTATCACCATCACACTTTAAAAAACTAAAAGAGATCAAACGCAAACCGCTTGACAAAGTTTAAAATCTAAAAATCTTATAACTCTTTTCAAAAAATGCATAACAGCACCAACATGCATGTTTCCTAATTTTGTTGTTATAAAATTTATACACTAAAAAAATGGAGACAACAATTTTAAAAACAGATTTGCATTGTAACAAATGCGTAGACAAAATAGAACCTCACCTTAAAGGTATCAGCGCTGTAAATAATTATAAATTCCAGCTGGATCATCCTGACAAACTCGTTATCATTGAAGGTGATAATATAAACGTAGGGTCAGTTATCTCAATCTTTAAAAACGAGGGTTACACGGCCAGCCCTTATAAAAAGGAACAACTATTTCAATTTCCGGAGGTTAAAGCAGTTAAAAACAGCTTTTGGAAAAATAAGAACACTTGGAAAAGAGCAACTTTCAACACACTTAATTGTTTAATTGGCTGTTCTATTGGCGACTTTGGCATGCTAATATTCTTGCAAGCCTATTTTCCCAACACTTCAATGTTGTGGCAGATGATATTGGCAATAATAGCTGGTCTGATAACTTCTATAGCACTGGAATCAACCATTCTTAAAATACGCGAAAATTTTAACTGGTCCCTGGCACTAACAACCGCTTTTTCAATGTCGTTTATTTCAATGATTGGAATGGAGCTGGCCATGAATGCAACAGATTTTATAATTACCGGAGGAAAAGCTGCCTTCAACACCTATTCTTACTGGTTGGCATTTGCCCCGGCATTAATTGCGGGCTTTATACTCCCCCTGCCCTACAATTATTATAAATTAGAAAAACACGGGAAAGCCTGCCATTAGAACGTATCCAATAAAGATGTAACATAATTCAAAAATTATATAACTTTTGGTACCAATTATTTTTTTATATTTGTTTTTAACAACCATATTTTTAAATGCTTAGAAAAACAATAAATATAATAATGACTGTGGTGTTCATGATAAGCACCATGGGCTTTACCATATCTAAGCATTATTGTGGAAATGAATTGGTAAATTTTTCCATTGATTCACAGGCCAAAACCTGCTGCGATATGGAAAATGGCTGTTGCCATACCGAAGAGCAACACTTTCAGGTAAAAGAAAACTTTGTAGGTGCAGCTTTTGCAGCTGACCTCACTCAGGTAAAAACAGATTTGCTTTTTCCAATTTGTTTTTTATCAATAGATTGTAAAACAATTGAATTTAAATTTGAGAATCTTCAATTTGAAGATTTACCCCCTCCACCAAAAATTCAAAAAACGCTTTCTAAATTACAAACATATCTATGTTAGTTTATATTGGATAAATTGACCTTACTGTTAATTCAGTAAATCGTCATTATCATAGGACATTTTATATTTTCGGAGCAGGTATATTGGTGTATTGGTAATTAGTGTATTGGTGTATTAGAAATTAATGTATTGAATCTTATTTGACAATATATATTCCAATGTCGTTTAGTTAAACCCATTCTTAAAAATTAACAAAGTCATTAGACATTGGTCACTGGTCATTTAATGACTAATGACCAGTGACCAATGA
>JARGGF010001015.1 GCA_029210905.1 Bacteroidales bacterium
ATCTTTAATATTCTGCATTTACTACATTCTTAACCAAGGCAGGGATAGACTTTGAACATTCGCAAAAATTAAGAAATTATATAAAAATAATTATCACTACAAATTGCAAAGATTTTAACATTTCTCTCAATTTAAATATGATTAACAATCTAGATACCTGCGTTACAATAAATTCATTTTCAGTACTTTCGAAAGTTTCAAAATTTGTATCTATTTTAGGATTTTCGGATTTTTTTATCTTTTTAAAAATGATAAATTAGAAAGAAAAACAAAAATTGAATATATAACTATGTATATATTTTTGATAGTTGGTTAAAAATCTTTGATAAACGATTTTCAATTATAAATGCAAAAATCTCAAATTAGTCAAATGAAAATTCTGAAAAGCAAAAAAGAATATATATTTGTTGACTTACTTAATAAAGGATAAACGATGAATAAGGCTCTTTTCACCCTATATCTTCTACTATTTTCAGTTAATTTTTTCTCCCAAAACAAAATTAATTCTGAAAGTTTTACCGGAACAATTAAAATTCTGCACACCAATGACATACATGGTAACTTTAGTAGGTTTCCAAGATTGGCTTTTGTAGTTGACAGCATCAGAAATGAAAACGAAAATGTGCTGCTTTTAAATGCTGGTGATATTTTCACAGGAAATCCCCTTGTTGATATGAATGAAGAAAAAGGCCATCAGATGATAGAACTAATGAATAAACTGGCTTTCGACCTTTCTATACTGGGGAATCATGAATTTGACTACGGCCAGGAAGTTTTGGCAAAAAGAATATCAGAAGCTACATTCCCATTTATTTGTGCTAATATTTGGCAAGATGGTGGAGTGCTTCCTATTCCAGACCCAATAAAAACAATCAAAGCTTCTAATAACTTAAATATCAATGTATTAGGCCTTCTGGATAATTCTGCCAATGGCCTGCCTGAAAGTCATCCTCGGCGCCTGAAGGGGCTAAAATTCACAAATCCGATTGCAACAGCGAAAAAATTTGAACACTTAAAAAATAATTGCAACCTATTTATTGCCCTTACACATTTAGGAAAACGACAAGATATACAGCTTGCTGAAACCATGCCTGCAATAGATATCATAATTGGGGGCCATAGCCATACTATAATAGATACATTATTAATAATTAATGGGGTACTAATTACTCAAGCCGATGCTCATGTCAGATATTTAGGTGAAATAACGGTAAAATTTAAAAACGGAGATATCGTAGAGAAGACTTCAAAATTGATTTCTTTAAGCAGTGGTGGAAATATTGATAAGGCGGTGGAGAAAATGATTAATTATTACGTACAAAATCCAATATTAAACGAAGTAATTGGTGCCGCTATTGAAGATTTAAAAGGTGATGAAGAATTAGGCTGCTTTTATGCCGATGCACTAAAAACAGAGGCAAATCTTGACATTGTTTTCCAAAATTCTGGCGGTATCAGAATTGATGAAATACAAAAGGGAAATATCAAGCGTGAACAAATCTACAGACTAGATCCTTTCGGGAACTACCTTATGGTGCTTGAAATGAATGTGGATGAGATTAAATCTCTTATAAAATCTTCTTTCAGTCACGGAAGTATTGATTTACGTGTTTCAGGTATCAACTACACCATATTTATTGAAAATAAGTCATTAATAAACATTCAGCTGACTGATAATGCCGGCAATAAAATTGATGGTGATAAAAGATTTAAAGTAGGAATAAATGATTATATATTAAGCTCTTACCAATTTGAGCATCAGGATCCTGGACAATCTTTTGGCGCGACAACCGCAGAATTATTGATTTCATATTTGCAGAAAAAAAAGACCATCAATTATAAAGGAATGCAGCGTACTTTTATTCAAAATAATTAATTTTTCTTAAACTTCAATTATGCCCTAATTGAAAGCCAAATGGTTTATTATTACAAGCATATTTCTATTCTTGTAACTATTTTCGTACATAATAGTTTATTTTATGTGTGTTTTGATTTTTTTTAAAAAAAACGTATCCTCAATATCCAATTATGATCTACTTTTGCCAATTAATTATTAAAAGTTGAGCAGATAAAGGAAAAACACATTATATATTGAAGAAAGGAATCTTATGTTTTCCCGATGTTGCTTTAAAGAATTTTTCCTTTTCCAAGGTTTCCGATCTTAAATCGGACGGAATTTAAATATTCAAAATAATAAATAATATCCAATGAAAGTAGCAGTAGTAGGTGCCACTGGCCTGGTAGGTACAGTAATGTTAAAAGTTCTTGAGGAAAGAAATTTCCCTTTAACTGAATTAATTCCGGTTGCAAGTCAGAAGTCGGTTGGAAAAGAGCTTACTTATAAGGGC
>JARGGF010001016.1 GCA_029210905.1 Bacteroidales bacterium
AACTAATAACTAATAACTAATAACTAATAACTAATAACTAATAACTAATAACTAATAACTAATAACTAATAACTAATAACTAATGACTATTGACTAATAACTAATTGACTAATTGACAATTAAACATCTTTCATTGAAAGCTGGATCCTTTTTCTTTGCACATCCACTTCAAGTACCTTAACCATAACATGTTGGTTTAAAGTAACCACATCAGCAGGATTACTCACATATTCATTTTTAAGATGAGAAATGTGCACCAATCCATCCTGTTTTACGCCAATATCAACAAAAGCACCAAAATTAGTAATATTTGTTACAATACCCGGAACCACCATTCCTGAACGTACATCTTCAATGCTCCTGATACTTTGTTCAAACTCAAAAACTTTAATTTTTGTACGAGGATCGCGGCCAGGTTTTTCCAATTCATCGACAATATCTTTTAAGGTCGGGATACCAACTTTATCATCAATGTATTTTTCGAGTTTAATTTTCTTTTTCAATTCTTTTTCCTGAATGAGTTCCTTTACTGATTTGCTTAAATCTTTTGCAATTTTCTCAACAATATAATATGATTCCGGATGTACTGCGCTATTATCCAGGGGATTATCAGCATTAGAAATCCTAAGGAAACCTGCAGCCTGCTCGAAAGCCTTCGCTCCCATCCGCTTCACTTTCATCAATTCTTTTCGTGATTTAAAAGCTCCATTCTCCTTACGATAATCAATAATATTCTGCGCTAATTGCGGGCCCAATCCCGAAACATAAGTGAGCAATTGTTTGCTGGAAGTATTTATATCTACACCCACAGAATTCACACAACTAGCCACTACCATATCCAGACTTGTTTGCAGTTTATTTTGATCCACATCGTGCTGATATTGTCCAACTCCAATAGATTTTGGATCAATTTTAACCAGTTCGGCTAATGGATCCATTAATCTTCTACCTATTGATACAGAGCCCCTTACAGTAACATCATACTCAGGAAATTCTTCTCTGGCAACTGCTGATGCAGAATAAATAGAAGCACCGGCTTCGTTTACTACAAATACCTGCACATCACGATCAAATTTCACCGCTTTTTTAATAAACGTTTCGGTTTCACGACCAGCAGTTCCATTTCCAATGGCTATGGCATCAATCTGATAAGACTCTACCAGATGCTTCACTTTTTTAGCAGCCTGAATAGTTTCAGATTGAGGAGGATGAGGATAGATGGTCTCGTTGTGCAATAAATTCCCTTGCGCATCAAGGCAAACCACCTTACAACCTGTCCTGTAACCGGGATCAAGCGCCAAAACCCTTTTTTGTCCAAGAGGAGAACTCAGTAATAACTGCCTTAGATTATCAGTAAAAACTTTAATGGCCTCATTATCAGCTTTTTCCTTAATAAGGTTACGATATTCTGTTTCAATGGAAGGCTTTAACAATCTCGAATAAGAATCTGAAATTGCAACAGAAAGCTGTTTTGATGCATCATTATTTGCATGAATATATTGCCTTTCAAGCCGATACAATGCTTCCTCCTTATCCGGAGAAATATCAAGCTTCAAAAAGCCCTCTTTTTCTCCTCTATACATAGCTAAAACTCTGTGCGAAGGGCTTTTATGTAAAGGTTCATTCCATTCAAAATAATCACGGTATTTGGCACCTTCCTCCTCTTTACCTTTTACCATTGTGCTCTGTATTACAGCACCTTTATTAAAGAGATTACGAATGGCATCTCTTGATTTTTGATTCTCATTAACATATTCAGCAATAATATCCCTTGCACCTTGCAGTGCTTCCTCAACAGAATCAACATCATCATTTAAGTATTCTTCTGCTTTCAATTCAATATCAATCTTTTGCTCCATCAACAAAATTTCAGCCAAAGGTTCCAGCCCTTTCTCTTTTGCCTTCATGGCACGGGTTTTTCTTTTTTGTTTATAGGGCAGATATAAGTCTTCCAGTTCGTTAAGCGTTGTAGCTCCTTTTAGCTTTGCTAAAAGTTCATCGGTCATTTTTTCTGCTTTTTCAATGGCAGAAATAATGGCCTCGCGCCTGTCATCAATTTCAAGCAGCTTGTCGTAGCTTTTTTTTATGTCGGCAATCTGTACTTCATCCAACTGCCCGGTTAATTCTTTTCGATACCTGCTAATAAAAGGAATTGTAGCACCTTCATTTAATAAATTGAGTGTATTTACTACCTGCTTTTTTTGCAGTTTTAATTCATCCGAAATTTTCTGAAAATACTTTTCTTCCATAAAAACAATATCAATTTAAATTATTAACTTTTTGTCAATCAGCACTATATAAAAAAAATAATTAATATTCAATCCCTAAAAAAGGGTAAACCAGGTTT
>JARGGF010001017.1 GCA_029210905.1 Bacteroidales bacterium
CACCTACCAGCTCCTTCTTCGCATCAGAAGGAAGGTTAATGGTTACACTGATGGAGTGATCTACCCACTTCTGGATTGCACCTTGCATCTTTACTTTCTGCATCCAATCCACATCATTTGAGGTGGCTTTATAGTAGGGAGATTTTTTAACCAATTCATCAATCTGCTCACTGTTATAATGCTTAACCGCCTCTACGTTATAATTATTAGTTTGTAGCCAGGTAATAAAATGATGATGGAAGACATTGTACTCTTCCCAGGCATCGCCAACTTCATCAGTATATGCAACTAAAACGTCATTATCATTTGGGTTTACTTTTCTTCTACGTTTATAAACAGGCATAAAAACAGGTTCAATACCTGAAGTAGTTTGGGTCATTAAGCTGGTAGTTCCTGTTGGAGCAATGGTAAGTAAGGCTATATTTCTTCTGCCGTACTGAACCATGTCTTCATACAATTGGTTATCAGCATTTTTCAACCTTAAAATAAAAGGGTTATTTTTTTCTTTATTGCTGTCAAATATGGAAAAAGCTCCTCGCTCCTTTGCCATTTCAACTGATGAGCGATAAGCAGCCAGCGCTAATGTTTTATGAACCTCAATTGAAAAATCAATGGCATTTTCGCTCCCGTATCTTAAACCGAGAGCTGCTATCATATCACCTTCTGCGGTTATTCCAACACCGGTCCTTCGGCCTTCTTCAGCTTTTTTACGAATATTAAGCCATAAATTTTTCTCAGTCCTTTTCACCTCTTCTGATTCCGGATCAAGATCAATTTTTTTAATTATTGCATCAATTTTTTCAAGTTCAAGGTCTATTATATCGTCCATAATCCTTTGGGCATAACCTACATGCTCTTTAAAAAGATCAAAATTAAATTTGGCATCTTCCTTAAATGGATTTTCAACATAATTATAAAGGTTAACAGCTAAAAGCCGGCAGCTATCATGAGGACATAGTGGGATTTCACCGCAAGGATTGGTAGACACGGTTTTATATCCCAAATCTGCGTAGCTATCAGGTACTGACTCGTTAATTATAGTATCCCAGAATAAAATGCCTGGTTCGGCTGATTTCCATGCATTATGGACAATCTTAGACCATAGCTGTCTTGCATTTATTTCTTTAGTAATTGCTGGCTTTTTAGCATCAACCGGAAATTGTTGAACATATTTAGTATCAGCAATAACAGCTTTCATAAACTCATCATCAATTTTAACGGATACATTAGCTCCGGTTACCTTACCCATCACCAATTTTACATCAATAAAATCCTCAGCATCAGGATGTTTAATTGAAATACTCAACATTAATGCACCGCGGCGACCGTCCTGTGCTACTTCACGTGTAGAATTTGAAAAACGTTCCATAAACGGAACTACTCCAGTTGAAGTAAGCGCACTGTTTAGTACGTGGCTCCCCTTTGGCCGGATGTGTGATAAATCGTGACCAACCCCTCCCCTGCGTTTCATTAATTGAACCTGTTCCTGATCGGTCTTCATAATTCCACCATATGAGTCAGCAGGTTTGTCCTCGCCAATAACAAAACAATTTGACAAAGAGGCTACCTGGAAATTATTTCCAATGCCTGTCATCGGTCCACCCTGAGGAACTATATATTTAAAATCTTTAAGTAATTCAAATATTTTCTCTTCACTCAACGGATTTGGATACTTCTTTTCTATTCTATTGATCTCCTTAGCCAAACGTCTGTGCATATCATCCGGATTCAGTTCAAAAATGTTTCCGTCTGAATCTTTAAGTGCGTATTTATTAACCCACACCTTCGCTGCCAACTCATCACCTCTGAAATATTCCAGAGCACTTTTTAATGCTTGTTCAAAAGTGTAAGCTTTTTCTTTCGTTGAATTTTTAAGGGTCATCGGCTCAATGTACATTATACTATGTTTTTTTGAAAGTTTTGTTGATAATGAGTAGTTTATGCATTTTAATGCTGATTGCAAGTTAAGTACTTATTATTAAACTAAAAAACAGCACCTTAGAAAAAAAAAATACTGCAAAATTTAAGCTGTTGATATCATTATTTATTAATCTGATTACCAACCATAAATTCAAAAAAAGTGGTGTTGAAAAAAAAAGATTTTATCTATTTTGCAAATTGACAACATTAAAAGCATTTTTTACAAAATACCTACAACAGATGTCATTGCAAAAAATCCTGATTTGCATATATAAATGTTCCTGTATTTCAGGCCATTATTGAAAATGGCTGATCTGCATAGTGATCGATTTTGAATGATTGGTTTATTATTTATCAAATAATTTTAAGTAGTATAGAAATATACTAATTTTAGCAACTTAAAATAAACATATTAATAAATCA
>JARGGF010001018.1 GCA_029210905.1 Bacteroidales bacterium
TTTAAGAGGAACATTGTAATTGGAGATAAATAACAATGTAAAAAAAGTATTACATCTGTGAAACCTACGAAAATAGTTTTATTTATAGTGCTCATATTGGGCGGATTATTGTCTATGGCCTTCTTTTTCCCTAAAGAAGGAATTCAAATTACAGATGATTGGGTGTTACATTTTCCAACTATCGATGAATTGATGGAAAATCCTGATGAAAATGTAGTCGATATCTCTGAAATAATTGCAAACAACAAGGTTTCTGAAGACTCACTGGATGATGAAGAGGAAAGTTTAACGGCTGTTGTATTAGAAGATTCATCGGTTATATATTATTCACCAATAGAAATAAATCCGGAAGAAGTAACACGTAAACTTGAGTTTCCCGATAATAAAAAAGACATTTTATATCCGTTTTTTAAGGAACTATCTCAGATAAAGTCAAATGGCAAGCTCATTAGGGTATTGCATTATGGCGATTCACAAATTGAAGCTGACAGGGTAAGTTCTTACTTAAGGACTAAGCTGCAAGGACAGTTTGGAGGTTCAGGTCCAGGGCTTATTCCTGCCATTCAACCGTATGGTTTTGAATCTCCTGTATTGCTTGATCATTCCGATGGGTGGATCCGTTACCCGGGATTTGGAAAAAGAGACACCATGGTGGATCATAGCCGGTACGGCATTTTAGCTAGCTTTAGTACTTATGCTCCCTATCAAAATGCCGCCGTAGCTGATTCTGTTGAAGAAAAAAGTAAAGATGAGAATGACCAGCAAATCCATGAGGAATGGTTGAAAATTATGCATTCTCCATATTCTTCCAGAAATGTAAATAAATACTCTCAATTTAGGTTGTTCTACGGCTATAATAAATATCCGGTTGATTTTAAATTATTTGCTGCCGATCAGGAAATAGATAGCAAGATATTGCCTCCAGCAGATGGGCTTCAAATAAAAAGATGGACTTTTGAAAATACACCAGAGTATTTACGATTGGAATTTAAAGGTCAGGACAGTCCTGAAATTTATGCCTTGGCACTGGATGGAGATCATGGTGTGGCAGTAGACAATATTCCTTTACGTGGCTCCAGTGGAACCGTATTCACCAATTCAAACCAACAGCTGTTGAGAGCCATTTACCAGGATCTTAATGCAAAGTTATTAATTATGCAATTTGGTGGAAATGTGGCCCCAACTATGAGTGATAATTATGATCATTATCATCGTTCATTTTACAATCAGTTGGTTACATTAAAAAGGCTGATTCCCGGAGTTACTATAATAGTGATAGGCCTGGCAGATATGTCATTAAAAGAAAAGGATCAGTATGTTAGTTACCCAAATATATTAGTGATACGAGACGCCCTTAAAGGTGCTGCATTTAAGGCTAATTGTGCATTCTGGGATACATACGAAGCTATGGGAGGTAAAAACTCAATGCCAAGTTGGGTTTTCTCAGACCCTCCACTTGCCGAAAAAGATTTTATCCATTTTACGATTAAGGGCTCAAGAGTTATTGCTCAAATGTTTTATAAAGCATTGATGCTTGAGTATAATAACTATTTTAGTGAAAATATTAGAAACAAAATACCCACCAAAGGGAATGCACAGCTTAGCTCGAATTAAACCGGTTTTTTTGAAAAAATACATCCTTGCTGTTTTTATTGCATTAAATATTGTTCCTTCATTTATTTTGGCTCAAAGTGAGTATCCTCTTGAAATAAATTATTACGATTTTATACAATACGATAAGAACAAGTTTACTTTTCCTGGCGATAGCGCCGATTTTGAGCGATTTTTTGCAAAAATGGACACCATAATACTTTGGGGTAAAGGTAAGTTGTCAATTGTTCATATTGGTGGCTCACACATTCAGGCTGATGTATATTCAGGAAGAACAAGAGAACGTTTGCAAACTTTTTATCCGGGCATGAATGGTGGTCGAGGATCTGTATTCCCTTTTGGAATTTCAAAAACAAATACTCCCAGAAGTTATACTGCTCATTATTCCGGAAATTGGAGCAGTTGCAGAAATGTTGAAATAAGCAAATCATGCAATCTTGGGCTTAGTGGAATTACGGCTTCAACAAGCGACACTTCGTCCACTGTTTCCATTCGATTAAATCCTGACAGTTTGATTAAATATTCTTTTACAAGAATTAGGGTGTTCCATTCTATGGATACAAGCTCATACAAACTTAAAATTATTTCACCCCATGTTGTTGATATTCAGATAAATAGAGAGTTGGGCTACAGCTTGTTCTATTTAGATAAAGAATATGAAAAATTCTCTTTAGGTTTAAGTAAAACTGCAGATTCACAAACCAAATTTGAATTATATGGTATTAG
>JARGGF010001019.1 GCA_029210905.1 Bacteroidales bacterium
TGTGTTATCTTCAGGTATAAACGCAGGCCTTACTTTTAAGTAGTTTTTTACGCGGAATACACCCACAACATTTTTGGCATCTTGCGCTGCTGCACGTTTTGCTTTTAAGTTGTCAACGACTCCTGTTAAAGTAACTACGCCGTATCTAACCGAAACCTCAGGGTTAAAAGACAATACACGTGGATCATATAAAAATGCATCTTCTACTGCAACTTTAATTTGTAAATCGGTTCTTTCAACGTACTTGTCTTTACGTAAATCTTCATTTCTTGCCCATTCTTTTACACTTAAATCTTTGGTTTCAACAGATTTTACACCTGATGTCCAGGCGTTTGAATAAGCTAATGACTTTTCGCTGGCACTTCCTACGATACCCGAAAGTTTAACAATGCCCTCATTTACTTTAACTTTAATTAAAGCATTGTCAATTCGCACATCATTTTTTAAGCTTTGTTCTATGTCCTTTTTAATTTCATTGTCAGGGCGTATTATAGAATAGCTGACAATAATGTCGTTTTTAACACTTTTAACTCCTTTAACTCCCTTGGCAACGAATTCAGATAATTGCTTTTCCTGCCATGAGTCAACCGTGCCGGAAAGTGTTACTTCGGCATCTTTTACATCTACTTTTATTTCATATAAGTCTGTAGCAGGATCGTTTAATAATGCGGTTCTCACGTCAATTTGTACATTTGCATCCGACCGATAACCAGCTATTACTTCAATTTGGTTTATAACAGCACGGACTCCTCTAACTGTCCTTGCAATTTTCACTGATCGGTCTCTTGCCAAAATATTATTGACTGAACCTGTTAGTGTAACAATACCACTGGAGGTCTCTACATCAATCATGTAGGCCGGCGTGGTTGCATTTAGCAACATCTCCCTATAGACGGCATTTGTAATTTCTTTATCTGTTGGAACATCTGTTGCCAACACGTTATTAGTAAAAAATAAAAATGCACTAAATAATAGTAATGTTCGAATTGTTTTGTTAATAGTCTTCATAGTTTTTGAGTTTATAGTTAAACAATTTCTTTATTTTCTCATGTTGGATAAGTTAAGTGAAAAAGCTATGCCATCTTTAGGCATTTTTTTGGTATCTGATTAACATACATGTAGTTACAAGTATGTTTGTGGTATCTGTTTGCAAGAATATATGTTGAATTAATCCACACTCGGGGTATGAATCCACATTTTTTTCAGGAAACTTAAGCTAGAAATGATGCTAATGGGGTTGTATGAAAAACCGCTTGATAAAATGAAACTGCCTTTTGAAATACTATTTTAGAATTTCGATATTGTAAAGTTTTATTTTGTTGTATAGCGTTTTCCGATCAATGTTTAGAATTTTAGCTGCTTTAGATTTATTATTATTTGATTCGGAAAGGGCCTTTATGATTACTTCCTTTTCGGTAATTTTAGTAGCTTGTTTTAATTCGCTTAAGCCCATTTTTTTAAAGCCGGTTTGTTCTGTATTGGCTTGTAAGCTGTTCAGCTTAAATTCATCAGGCAGGGTTTCTGATTTGATAAAATCTGATTTGGACAATAAAACAGCGCGGTTTATAATATTTTGGAGTTCCCTAATGTTACCATACCAATTATATTTTAAGAACAATTCTTTTACAGGTTCGTCCAGTCCCTTTATTTCTTTATTAAAAGCTTTATTTGCCTTTTGAATAAAAAATGTGGCAAATTCCATGATATCTTCAGGGCGCTGTCTCAGTGCAGGTAGCTGAATTTTAAAACCATTAAGCCGATGATAAAGATCCTCCCTGAATTCATTATTTTCTATGAGAGTAAGCAAATCTTCATTGGTTGCTGAAATTAACCGCACATCAACTTTTATGGTTTTACTATCTCCTACTTTACTAATTACCCTTTCCTGAAGGGCCCGCAATAATTTTACCTGATTTTCATAGGGAAGGTTGCCCACTTCATCCAAAAATAAAGTACCTCCTTTGGCCAGTTCAAAAAATCCTTTTTTATCATTTATTGCTCCCGTAAAAGCTCCTTTTATGTGCCCAAACAATTCACTATTTGCCAGTTCTTTAGGTATAGCACCACAATCTACCGCAATAAATGGTTTGTTTTTGCGCTTACTGGCATAATGAATTGCTTTTGCAATGTATTCTTTGCCCGAACCGGTTTCACCCTCAATTAATACCGTTAAATCAGTAGGTGCAACAATTTTGACATGCTCTATTACCTTTTGGATACTTTCGCTTTTTCCTGCTACAAAGTCTTTCCCAAATGATCAGCAACTCCGAAAAAAATATCCCTATATTCTTTTCTCCTGAGAAACAGGGGTTTGCATTTTTTGCAAAAAAATAA
>JARGGF010000101.1 GCA_029210905.1 Bacteroidales bacterium
AAAAACGCAGTTTTATTACTCATATCTAATATCACACTTCTCATATCTAAAAATAAAAAACCCGATCTGAAAAAATCAAACCGGGTGAAATAAATATTAAGTTAATCTTCTATTTCGCCAATGCTTCGCGAATTTTCAGATTCAATTCTTCAGTAAGCTCAGGATTATCTTTAAGAAGTGCTTTTACAGCCTCACGCCCCTGCCCAAGTTTGGTTTCGCCATAGCTAAACCATGAACCACTTTTTTTAATGATTTCTTTTTCAACACCCAGGTCAATGATTTCACCTGTCTTTGAAATACCTTCTCCATACATTAAGTCAAATTCGGCCTTTTTGAATGGTGGTGCAACTTTATTTTTAACTATCTTTACACGGGTACGGTTTCCTTTTGCATCTTCACCATCTTTAATGCTACCTATCCTGCGAACATCAACCCTCACCGAAGCATAAAATTTTAAGGCATTACCCCCTGTAGTGGTTTCCGGGTTGCCAAACATTACGCCAATTTTCTCGCGCAACTGGTTGATAAAAACAACGCATGTATTTGTTTTACTAATAGTTGCTGTAAGTTTTCGCAAAGCCTGCGACATTAACCTGGCTTGCAAGCCCATTCTGGAGTCGCCCATTTCACCTTCAATTTCAGCTTTTGGGGTCAAAGCTGCCACTGAGTCGATTACTACAATATCAATAGCTCCCGAGCGAATCAAATGGTCGGCTATTTCAAGTGCCTGTTCACCATTGTCTGGTTGAGAAATTAAAAGGTTTTCTATATCAACTCCAAGAGCTTCTGCATAAAACCGATCGAAAGCATGCTCAGCATCAATAAATGCAGCAATTCCGCCTTCGGCTTGTGCTTCGGCAATTGCATGAATGGCCAGGGTGGTTTTACCAGAGGATTCAGGTCCGTAAATCTCAATTATTCTTCCGCGTGGATAACCACCAACTCCAAGCGCGACATCTAATTCAATAGATCCGCTTTTAATAGCAGGTATGTTTACAACTACATCATCTCCCATTTTCATTATGGTACCTTTTCCATAACTTTTGTCAATTTTATCAAGAGTGACTTGCAGCGCTTTAAATTTTTCAAGCGTTATATCTTTTTTTTCTTTTTCCTTGGCCATTTGTATTTACTTAATTATATAGAATTTGTTATTTGTTATTATAATCCCATTTCCTTCAATATCTGATTAGCGTGTTCTTTTGTTTTTACTTTGTCAATAATCTTTTCAATAATGCCGTCTTTGGAAATTACAAAAGTAGTCCGGTTAACTCCCATATATTTTTTACCGTACATGCTTTTTTCGCCCCATACACCAAAAGCATTCAATACAGTTTTTTCAGTATCCGGAATTAACGTAAAAGGTAAATTGTGCTTATTTTTAAAATTCTCATGACTTTTTTCCGAATCAGGGCTCACTCCTATCACCTCAAAACCTTTTGACTTCAAAGTCTCGTAATTGTCTCTTAAATCACATGATTCTGCTGTGCATCCGGGTGTATTGTCCTTTGGATAAAAATACAAAATCACTTTTTTGCCCTTAATATCAGCCTTTTTCAAGTTGGCCTGTTCCAATAGAAAATCAGGCGCTTTGTCTCCTTCTTTCAAATGTGTCATGTCCTTCTTGTTTTTATAGTTTGTTTACAAATATAGGCACATATAATTCAAGGACATATAAAAAAATAAATCTTTTATTAACAAAATCGTAACAATTTAGGTGTACCGCAAATTTCCTTGATCAAAGTAGTTCTTTTTTCCAGAAAGTAAGAACTTACAGCTCATTTAAAGTTTTCAGGATGATCTTTGCAACTTCGTCTAATTCATCATAGGTAATATTTAAAGGTGGAGAAATTCTGAACCGCGAATCATTGTACAAAAACCAATCGGAAACAAGTCCATTTTTAATTGCTCTTGAAATAAAACTGAATAATTTTTCACTATTGTCCAACGCTACAGAATAAATCAAGCCCGTACCGTAAATTCCTATTATTTCTCTATGATTCAGCTGTTTAATCAAATGTAAGCCCTTCTTCTCTACCTCACTAATGATGTCATTCTCCAGCAAGACTTTTAAATTGGCAAGACCTGCTGCAGCAGACACCGGATGCCCGCCGAAGGTTGTAATATGGCCCAAAACCGGATTATTTGTCAGGCTATCCATTATCTCTTTTGATGCAACAAATCCACCTATTGGCATTCCCCCACCCATTGCTTTGGCAATAGACAGAATATCCGGCCATACCTGGTATTTTTGAAATGCGAATAATGCCCCTGTCCGACCAAAACCTGTTTGAATTTCATCAAATATTAACAAACTTCCGGTTTCATTGCACCGCTTCCGCAATTTGTTAAGAAAATTATTTTCGGGCAATACAATTCCGGCTTCCCCCTGGATAGGTTCAGCAATTACACAAGCCGTTTTTTCTGTAATTTGATTTAAATCTTCTTCATTATTAAAATCCAGCAATCTAACATTTGGCATCAAAGGTCTAAAAGCACGTGTGTAATTTTTGTCGCTCATTAAGCTCAACAATGCCTGAGTACTTCCGTGATAGGCTTTCTTGAATGCAACAACTTCACTCCTGCCTGTAAATCTTTTGGCCAATTTAATTGCACCTTCGTTGGCTTCACTTCCGGAATTAACAAAATAAACGCTTTCAAGCAAATCAGGTAACTGATCGGTAAGAAGCTGAGCAAATTCAACCTGTGGTGCTTGAACATATTCACCGTATACCATCAAGTGCATATATTTATCCACCTGATCTTTAACCGCTTTAATAATAGCTGGATGAGCATGTCCCAGGTTACTCACTGAAACTCCGGCGATTAAATCAATATATTTCTCCCCACCAGCGCCAAGTAAGTATATACCTTCTGCTCCCATAATTTCAAGCAGCAGCGGTGAGGGTGAAGTTTGTCCGACGTGCTGTAAAAATAATTGTCGTTGCGATATCATAATTTGTTTTTTTCTAATCGGGTATAATATTCTTTTTCAATCATATCCGAGTTTTTGACACTCGTTTTCAACCAGTTTAGAAGTATTTCATCTTTTTCACTTTCAGAAAGTTCCCATTTAATGGTTGATTTTTTAAGTTCATAATTTAAATGGTGCAAGATAATAGCTGCAGAAACTGAGATATTAAAACTTTCGGTAAATCCAAACATAGGTATTTTCATAAACTCATCAGCATTCTCCATCATTAGGCGGGAAAGCCCAGGTAGTTCCGAACCAAAAAAAAGTGCTGTTTTGCCTTTGTATAAATCAAACGATTCCAACTCAACATCGTTGCGGTGAGGCGTTGTGGCAACAATTCTGTAGCCCTGCTCCTTTAGCGAATTAATGGCAGATAAAGTATTGTTTTCCAGCTCATTATATTTATACAAATTAAGCCATTTTGAGGATCCCAGCGCAACATCCGGATTTACCTGATATTCATTTTTATTTTCAATCACATGCACATCCTGAATACCAAAACAGTCACATGTTCTTAAAACAGCACTTGCATTCTGTGCCTGAAAAATGTCTTCAAGCACCACTGTAATATATCTTGTTCTTTTCTCAATTACCTGATTAAATAAATGCCACTTGTTTTCGGTGACAAACTCTTTAAAATAGTCAATGAGTTCTGTCATATATCAAAATATTAATAAATTAGTATAGCCCGGTTATTTTTTTATCCAATTATAAAATAAGATGGTACAAAGGTAATAAAACCTCCAGGTACGAATAATTTTTTCAATCAGGTTTTGATTTAGCGTGGAAGGAATTCCGTTATAAAATAAATGCTCAAGTGCCTACATTTTTTTTGGTTACATAGTGCAGGTGTGCATCTACTAGCCAAATCACAGGTGTTTTTAACAAAAAAGGCTGCACCAAAATGGGCAGCCTTTTCTAACAGGTTTTTTTACCTTATTGTACGCTACCAGCTAAGTCGCTACCAGCTTTGAATTTTACTACATTTTTTGCAGCAATTTTAATTTCTTTACCTGTTTGTGGGTTTCTTCCAGTTCTAGCGCTTCTTTTAGAAACTGCGAATGAACCAAATCCTACTAATGCAACGCGGTCACCTTTTTTAAGTGCTTTAGAAGTGTTTTCAATAAAAGCGTCTAACGCTCTTTTAGCATCAGCTTTAGTTAAATTGGCATCAGCTGCCATTGCATCAATTAATTGAGCTTTGTTCATAATACTTAATTTTAAAAGTTAATGAATTGTTTTAATTCGATTCCTTATGCAAATATAGAGCATTTAAGGACTTTAGCAAGTTTAGACAAGGAAAAAACCCATTTTTTTTGAAAAAAAACCAAAAGCTAGCTCCTAAATCTTTAATTTCTCTACGCTAAATATAATGGGGCATTGGAGGGTATATATTAAACTAAACATTTAATACATTAATAATATAAATCTGATTATCTGAATATTAGAAACAATATTAAATATTGTAAGTATCGTAATTTTTCTGACAAATAGCCTACAGCACTTATTAACATTAGGTGTTGATAAAATACATAATTTTTAATCTCTTTTTTTGCTATAAACTATGATTTTTTACTATTGATAGAAATAATTTACAACAATACTTTACATTTAAAGGCTTTAGAATTTAATTTTTTTACAAAATAATGATGTAATATTGTTCTTTATAATGAATTATTAGGGCTATCCTACTCAAAAAAGCATAAAAAAATGCTACCCTGGGGCAGCATTTAAATCTAAGAATATATTCTTTTAATTAACCACTATTCATTGAAACCAAAAATTCTTCATTCGAATTGGTTTTGTTCATACGGTCCCGTAAAAATTCCATCGCCTCCACAGAGTTCATATCTGCCAGATAATTCCTTAATATCCAGATACGGTTAAGGATTTCTTTATCAAGCAGTAAATCTTCTCTTCTAGTGCTTGAGGCATTGATATCTACAGCAGGATATACCCTCTTGTTCGAAAGTTTCCTGTCCAATTGTAGTTCCATATTACCAGTCCCTTTAAATTCTTCAAAAATAACCTCATCCATTTTTGAACCAGTGTCAATTAGTGCCGTAGCAATAATAGTTAATGAGCCTCCATCTTCAATATTTCTGGCTGCACCAAAAAATCGTTTTGGTTTGTGTAAAGCATTGGCATCAACACCACCAGACAATACTTTACCAGAAGCTGGAGAAACAGTATTGTATGCCCTGGCCAACCTGGTAATTGAATCAAGTAAAATAACTACATCATGGCCGCATTCAACCATCCTTCGAGCTTTTTCAAGAACTATATTTGCCACTTTCACATGGCGCTCTGCTGGCTCATCAAAAGTGGAAGAAATCACCTCGGCATTAACGCTTCGTGCCATATCAGTGACCTCTTCAGGTCTCTCATCAATAAGCAAAATTATTAAATATGCTTCCGGGTGGTTGGCAGCAATAGCATTTGCTACTTCTTTCAGTAACACAGTTTTACCCGTTTTTGGCTGTGCAACTATTAAGCCCCTCTGACCTTTTCCAATTGGAGCAAACAAGTCAATTACCCTGGTTGAAAGTGAATCCCTTCCGCTTCCGGTTAAATGAAACTTTTCATTAGGGAAAAGTGGTGTTAGATAATCAAATGGAATTCTATCACGGATATAGTCGGGACTTCTTCCATTAATTTCTTCAACTTTTATGAGTGGAAAATATTTCTCACTTTCTTTAGGAGGCCTAATCAAACCCTTGACGATATCTCCTGTTTTCAGACCAAAAAGCTTTATTTGGGACTGAGAAACATATATATCATCAGGTGAATTAAAATAATTATAATCCGCAGAACGCAAAAAACCATATCCTTCGGGCATAACTTCTAAAACACCGGAATTTGAAATAATTCCATCAAAATCATACAGTTTGTCTTTATTTTTTTTAGCTGCTCTCTGATGGAAATGTTCTTTTTTGCCGTTGGATTCATTTTTCGGCCTTTCAGTAACTTGTTTTTTTTCCTCTGTATTTTCTGTTTCAACTACAGTTACTTCTTGCTTCTCTTTATTTTTTTCATTTTCGTCCTTTTTGAACTTCGGTTTTTTTACGTCAACCGGTTCTACCTTCCGCTCTGTTTTTTCCTTAATCGTATGAACTTTTTTTTCTTTCACTTTTCTTTCAGGAGAGTTTTCTGTGGGAATGTTGGATTTTTTATCTTTGGAATCATTAATTGCTTGTTGATCAAGTATTTTGTAGATTAAATCCTGCTTTTTTATTGATTCAACTTTCTTGATTCCCAATTGACGGGCTATTGCTCTAAGATCAGAGACCAGCTGTTTGTTCAATTCAAGAATATCGTACATAAGTTTATGTAAATTAAATTTGTATTAATTAAGGTAATATAATAAGAATTTTATATAATATTATTTGTTGCAAAAAGAAATGTTAGTATTGAAACGATCTAAAATGGAAACTTGATTTGTAGCTCGATACGCTAACGGAATTACTTAGAAATTTGCTGCAATAATAATTAATTCAAAAGAATTTGCCAAATAAATTTGATATTTTATTAATAATCAGCGCTTATAGTGCTATTTATTAATGCATATCCGACAAGTTTTTCATAAGAAGTAGTGTAATCTTTATAGTAAACCAATAACTGATATTCATTTTCAGTTTGAAAGTGGTTCCCTTCAGTAATTAATTTGCCTTCTTCAGTATTATAAAATTTATCTTCAGTCTTAAACAAATAAAGATAGTTATAATATCCTTGTTTCAGGAACAATTTAGTAAAAAATTTCTTTTTATTAAAATCATAATTCATTTTTGTTGTGGCACCATACCCCCAATCTGATATTGAACCGTAAATATAAAAATCCCCGTTTTGCAAAGGAATTTCAGCATTTAAATCAAAATAGACAAAACAATAATCAGCCATAATCCGGCTTTTTTCATTATTCTCCAGTTTAATTAATTTTCGCCCATTTAAATCATTCTTAAAGTTATAGGGTAATGATGACCGGTCTTCATCCTCACGCAGCCTGATGTGATAACAATCTTCTTTTTTCTCAATATCAAGTATCCTGTCCGAAATAAATTTCAAACTTTTGAGGTCAAAATGTCGGTACTCATTACCTCCTGCAAAACCTAACTCATTAATAAGTTCAAATTTCAAGGTATTCCCATTTACAAAAGAAGGTTTAAGCTTTGCAAAATCTTTTTCAAAACCTGTATTTTGAAAGATTTTAAATTTTAGCGTTTCTGAGGGGTTTTCTATTTGTTGGTTGCAATTAAATTGAACATTAATTCTTTGATTTCTTCCTTCCCCGCTATTTACCTGAATTTGATCAACTTTTGCTGAAATCTTTACCAATCGTTCTGCAACATAAAAGCGCTGCGTTATTATTAAATTATCAGGATTATTTCTTTCATATATTTTAAGCAGGTAGTTACCGGAAATCATTAGCCTGCTTTCTTCATTTGGTAATTCAAGCCAATAGTTAATATAATTAACCATGGTATTTTGAGAAAATTCATAATTATCAATATTTCCAGACGGATAGCCATCGATGTACTCAATCGGTTCAAGATCGCTTTGCTGCCAATTTGCATCGCAATGAATAAGTGTCCATGAATAATCATTTATGGAATTACCAAGTTCGTCAAAAGTAAAAATAACATGCTCTTCACTTTCCAAATTGATAAGAGGAAAAGACATTTCCTGTCCTTTTTTATAACAAAGTACTGTTTTTATATCTTCTTTAAACACTTTGTTTTGAAAAATGGTATTATCCTGAGAAAAAACAAGTGTTTGACAAAAAAAGAATCCAATACAGAAAACAGGCAAATAAAAGGATAAAGCTTTCATTGAAGGTTTGTTAATATACAAATGTTTGTATAACGCAAAGGTTTAAGCATTTATTTGAGTAAAAAAAAGCTTCTGAAATAAATTTAAACAGTGAATAAAAAAAAATGCAAAAAATGAGAAAAACCATTTAAAAACTTTTTAAATTTATTAAAAAAAGCTTCAAACACATTCGTATATAATTAAATATTTAAATATCAGCAAGTAACAATAAATCAGAAAGTTTAGAATGAGTTTAAATTGATATTATTGAAGAGCAAAAGTATTTTTTTTTTACATTTGCACAAAAATTAAATAATAGTCTGAAAAATGTCGAAACTAATTAAGATAAAAAAAGGCTTAGATATTAAATTGGTAGGAAAAGCAGATAAACAAGTCAAGGAACAAGGATTAGCTGCTTTTTACGCTTTAAAACCTACTGATTTTGTTGGACTGACTCCAAAAATATTAGTTAAAGAAGGTGAAAAAGTAAAGGCTGGTTCATCATTATTTTTTGACAAATATAAGCCTGAAATTCAGTTTACTGCCCCTGTAAGTGGAACTGTAAGTGAAGTTCTTAGAGGCGAAAGACGCCGTGTTCTGGAAGTGGTTATAAAAGCTGACGAATCTATTGAATACGAGTCGTTTACTAAAGCTAATCCGGCAGATTTGGATAGGTTGCAGATAAAAGAAAATATTCTAAAGGCTGGCATTTGGCCTGCTATTGGACAAAGGCCCTATGCGATAATTGCCAATCCTGCCGATGTTCCAAAATCAATATTTATTTCAGGATTTGATTCAGCCCCTTTGGCCCCTGATTATGAATTTATTTTAAAAGACCAGTTCGACGATTTTCAGACCGGGATAAACGCATTGGCAAAACTTACCGATGGCAAAGTTAATTTGAGCCTGCACAGTGAAAAAAACAAAAATGGCATTTTAAAAAACACTAAAAATGTTGATGTTTATGAATTTTCAGGGCCTCATCCATCTGGTAATATTGGGGTTCAGATAAATAAAATAAGTCCGATTAATAAAGGTGATATCATTTGGTACATTAATCCACAGGATGTAGTTATAATTGGCCGTTTGTTCAACAAAGGCATCTACGATGCCACAAAAATTATTGCATTAACTGGCTCTGAAATTAAAAACCCTAAATACTACAAAATTATTAATGGCAGCAGGGTTTTACCTTTGCTTGAGAACAATTTAACTGATACAGAATCAAGGATTATCTCAGGAAATGTGCTCACAGGCCAAAAAGTTGAAATGAGCAACTATATAGGTTTTTACGATTCTCAAATATCAGTAATTCCTGAAGGAAATAAAGATGAATTCCTGGGCTGGGGAACTCCTGGATTTAAGAAGTACAGCAACACACGTACCTTTTTCTCCTGGTTAACTCCAAATAAAGAATACAAGCTTGATACAAACATGCATGGCGGGCATCGTCCATTTGTGGTTACCGGTGAACTGGAGAAGGTTTTCCCCATGGATATTTATCCCATGCAACTTATTAAAGCCATTATAATTGAGGATATCGATTTAATGGAACAATTAGGTATTTACGAAGTTGCTGAAGAAGATTTTGCACTTTGCGAATTTGTGAATACCTCCAAAATTGAAATTCAAAAAGTAGTTCGGCAAGGACTTGATATAATGATAAAAGAATTCAGTTAAAAAAATAAAGCACGATAAATAATTAAGAATGAAAGCATTAAGAAATTATCTTGATAAAGTTAAACCAAACTTTAAAAAAGGGGGAAAATACGAGAAATGGCTCTCCGTTTTTGAAAGTTTTGAAACATTCTTGTATGTACTTGGCGATACTACTCCAAAAAAGGGAACCCATATCCGAGATGCCGTTGATCTAAAACGTGTGATGAGTGCTGTTGTGATTGCCCTAATA
>JARGGF010001020.1 GCA_029210905.1 Bacteroidales bacterium
TCAATTAGCAAAGATAAAAATCTAGCTTAATAAAATCTTTTGCAAACATACGAGGCAGTGTTCCAATTTGAATACATCGTAGATGTTCATGAACGGCGCAAGCCCTCAACGAAGTTAATAATGTAGGTTAAGTAATCCCCCATTTTGGCACAAATTATCATCCTGTACGTTAAGATACAGTTAAAAACTTACTGATTACATCTAATTGTATAACCTCCTTTAAAGATTTTATTTTAATATCTGCAATGTCATATTTTTCTAAGCCATATTCATGCAATTCTGGCAAAGCTATGGTAAACATTCCTGCCGCCTGGGCCGAAAGCAAACCTGTATAAGAATCTTCAATTGCAATACAATCTGCAGGTGATACTCTTAATTTAAGTGCTGCACCTAAATAAACATCGGGTGCTGGTTTGCCAGCCTTTTCAGCTTCAGCAGAATGTGTAACATCAAAATAATCACGTATTTTAAGCTTATCAAGCACTACATCCATAATGCTGAATAAAGAAGAAGTTGCGAGTCCAATTTTGATATTGTTACTCTTCAGGTACTCAAGTAATCCCATTAGACCTGTCATGGGCTCACCCTTTTCATTAACTAAACTATTCACTTTATCGATTATTTTGACCTCAACTTCTTTCAAAGTAGGCCCATTCCATGGATAAACTGAATACCAATGTTTTACCACTTCATCTATCTTGGTTCCCTTCATTTCAATGCACATTTCTTCGGTCATTTGAACACCGATTTTATTAAAAACGTCCATTTCTGCTTCACGCCAGTATGGTTCGGAGTTGATAATTACCCCGTCCATATCAAAAATTACTGCTTTAATCATGCAATTTTCTATTGTTTTGAGGCGCAAAAGTAATTATTATTTTACTCAGAAAGTAATATTTTAAAGAGTACACAGCTAATTAATGTGGTAGTTACTGGAAATCAGCATCAATAAATCTGTCACCCTCTTTATTTAATTAATTTTAAAAAGGCAGAATTAATTTTAAAAAATATAACGGATAGCAAATCCACCAGATCCCATGAAAATCTCTTTTGAACTAATATTTCCTAAAGGATATTTTACATATGGCTCCAAAACCATCATCCCTTTAGTAAGTGGAATATCATAACCTACTGAAAGGTTCAATAATCTGGCAAAATCAAAACGGTTGAATGAATCTGAATTTTCTTCATTACTCACTGTTTCAACACTGGCGTAAGTATCATATTGAAAGGTTTCCTGATTATAAACAGTATTTGTCAGATAGGCATTATATGAATAAGTATATTTTTCCTGTACGTAAAGTAGTGAAGAAAATCCAGTAGTAAAGCTCATTCGCTTGTGCTTAAACTGCACATTTAGTGGAATATCAATTGCGACAAATTGTACTTCAGATTCCGCTTTACCAACATCAATTATGGATAAGGAATTATCAGCTGGAGCTTTATAGGCATCAGCATAAAATTTGTCTCCCCCTCTGCTCCCGGTATAATTAATTGATTGTTTAGCAATTAAAGCGCCAGTGGTGAAACTAATATTTTTAGAAACACGATATGCAGCAGAGAATCCACCTCCGACATTAAGACCACTGCTATTTCCTTGGGTAGAATAATTTGATACAGAAGCTAATTCAATACCAAAATCAAATCTATTTTTCTCCTTAGATTTATCTTCAATTACTGCAAATTCAGCATTATCTTCAGTAAGCATTGGTTTGTTTGAGTAATGTCTTGCACTGTCCATCGATTTTATTTTATGATGATGTGCATTTAATACATTTTTAAGATTATTAAACCGGTTTGAATTATTATATGCATACACTGTGCTATCTTTTTCAAGCAATTGATTATCTTGCGACAGGCTATCTGTTATTGTGTTATTTTGCTCATTATTAGCAACTTGCACCTTGGTTGCAGAATTTTGATATTTTATCTTGTTAACTTGAACAATATTTTCAGCAGGAAAGTTTACTGCAGTTCTTTTCTTCCCTGAATTAAAATTATTATGGTTGTTAGAAACTGGCTTCCCGTTGGCCTGAACTGTACCTGTTACAGCATACTTATTAGCTACAAAAACAGAAACACCAAACAATATAACAATTGATGCTGCTTTTGCAATATAAGGTAAAAAGAAAACCAAACCTTTCTTCTTAGCTCCTATTTTAGTACGCAGTTTCTCCCAATCAGCAGGATTATATGTTTCCTGGTGATTGTTAAAAACCTCCTGAACATGGTTCGAAAAAATTTTATCAAATAAATTGTGCATAAACCTCTTTATAATGTATTGAAAAAGCTTTACGTAAGATTTTTTTTGCCCTTGCTAAATTTTATCTGGA
>JARGGF010001021.1 GCA_029210905.1 Bacteroidales bacterium
TTTCCCAGGCCAATCTGTTCAATTATGGAATTAAAAAACAAAATATTGCCATAATTCTTGCTTAAAAGTCCTGAAACCTTTGGTATCATCTCAGGTGTATCTTGTTTTTCCTTCGGGCCAATATAAACACGTTTTTGACGGGCTTGTTTCTTTACCTTGTCCCAATATGATTCAACCTTATAGAGGTAAATCCTCCCTTTTATTTTTTGTTCGACAATGTAAGACATAGTTATTATTTTGTTATAACTATGCAAATATACACAAATATCTTATTAACAAACACATTTGTTGAAAAAAATACACCTCGTTATTAACTTTTACTTCAATTCAGGTTTTAACTATTTGCAAATAAATAACACGCTCATTAGCCATCAGTAACAATACAAGAATGACCAATTGATCAATGTTTGATTGCTTAATGAACCTGTATTAATTAATAAGTATTTAATTTTTCACAGCCCTGATAAAGGCATAATCCAGCATGCCCCTTTTAAAAGCAACGCCAAGGAGCCACGATATCAGGGTCAGTCCCAGGCCAATGCCTAAACCCCTTACCCTGACTGCATTTTTTATTGATGACCATTTTGTGTTGAAGCTGGCAAAACCATTGTATACATTGGCCCCTATACCTCTAATAAAATCGACTTCATAGCCTGTATTTACCAGCATTTTCCGGTAACTCTCAAAATTCATCCAGTTGGACTCGGGGATATACCATTGTTTGGATAATAATCTACCGATCATTCTGTTTATCCATCCTTTCAGGGCAACTTTTTTATGGATAATAACATCGGCTAGCAGCAACACTCCGTTTGTTTCAAGCACATTGTAGGCCCTTTTCAGAAATAGTTCGCGGGTATTAAATTGCGATGGACCCTCAACTCCAAAAACATAAGCAAATGATTTGGATGGATAGGGTAGGATACATGCATCCTGCTTTTCAAAGCTAATTTTATCAGCTAAATTCCGCTCCATGGCTGTTGTTTTGGCATGTTCAATATGAGCGTTAGTGATATCAATGGCAATAATTTTAGAAGGTTTTAACTTATCATAAATTTTGAATGTTTCAGTGCCATATCCACAAGCTACATCCAGAATAGTGCCCCTGTTTAAAGAAGTTTCGTGGCTTAATAACAATTCAAGCAAGCTTTCTGCTGCCTGAAGGTAATTTTGTCCGCTTTTTGTCCAGTAACCAAATGATAGAAAGCCATTTTCTTGTACAGCCCTGGTATCAGCGCCATGCGAGAAAAACTTTTCTACTTTTTCTTCGTGGGTCGGCTCTTTAATCCTTAAATTAACTGAATTGACAGACCTTTTTACCTGTCTCCTTTTCAGGTGTGGAGTTTGTATGGATGTGTTTTCATCCATGTAATTGTTTTGTAAATTTGTTGTTTCCATTTGTGCATTTTATTGATTCACTTCCGTTTATGATTTCATTATCGTAAAAGCTGGTTGTAAAGGGCAAGTTTAACGCTAAAAGGCTCAAAATATCCTTATAGCAGAAATCCAATAATAATTTCGAGCAGGAGTAAATAACCATCTGATGAAAGTTACGGTTTTTTTATATAGAAACCATTACACAACTATTTAAAAAATTTATATAATTCACACATTCCGAACTAGGTAAACAGTATTTTAGGTTTTCAGATGAGTAGGATGGGAGGTCATGGAAATTGTATTTAAAATATTAACTGTATTCTCTTTTAGTTAACTGAATTCCAATGAATTAGTTTTCGTTACTAGGATTAGCTATCTTCTTCTTTTTTACTCCCTTCGCTCGTGAGGTCGCTGGCGCTCAGTTCTACCACAAAAAAGAAGCAAAAAGTCACCGCTACCGTGAAATTTGCTAAAACTGCGCCGCAAAAGGCTAAAAACTTGAATGTTGCCGATTAAAATTATTGCAATGCTGATTCTCAGTACCCGGCAACGTCAAATTTTTTTAACGCCTTTTTCTTTGCAGTTTACTCGCTTCGCTCATGAGAAAAGTTCTTAACGCAATTTCCCGGATGCGGCTCAAGTTCGCCTAATCACCTAAGGTTATTTAATCATTATGTCACCGTATTTTTCTATTATTTTTAAATGCAATTGCCCTGGGTGGGAGGTGAAAAAAAGCCTGCAACACCAGGCTCTTTTTTACATTTCTGAATTTTCAACTATTCAATTCTTTAAAGGGCTTAAGGCTTTGTCAGGTTATATTTTTTGTAGGTATAATAAATAGCGGAATGTTAGTCAGGCTTAATACTTTTTCGGTGACGCTTCCCATCACTATTTTTTCCAGCCAGCGCTTGCTATGTGAGCCCATAACAATAACATCC
>JARGGF010001022.1 GCA_029210905.1 Bacteroidales bacterium
ATATCTATAGTTCCCCGACTGATCAATGGAGTCGGGCAGCAAATCACTAAGTTCGTAATTTTGAAAGTTGTAACTAATTCCTGATTCAATTGTCCACCTGTTTTTAAAGTGCCATTTAAGATCAGCAAAAAAAACAGCAGAATTTCTTTTTTCGGAGTAACTGTTTTGCATGGCTCCTTGTATTCCAGCTATGGTTTCAAAAATATCCCATTTATACTGTTCATCAACCAGTTCGAATCCGGCCTGCATTTGCCAGGCTCCTGGTGAATAATTCAGGTAGCTTTTAAAGCCCAGTCTTTGATTGAGATCATCTAAAATGTTAAAAGGACGTGATTCGTAAGCATCGGATAAATTTGCATAAACAATGGTTTTGCTGCTCAGCTTATTATTAATCGTAAACTGGTTCCGAAATCCTGCCACTAGCTTAGTATATTCTTCAAATCCTTTTATTGCCAGCCAGTTTGCTGCGGCTTTTTCGGGATTGTTTCTGAAAGTCTCTTCGTTTAAAGAACTAGGGATAAAAGATTTTAAATCGATATAGTGAAGTAATAATTCTGATTTGCTATTGCTTCCCCTTTTTACCAGTTTTAATTGAAAAGAATGTCGATTGTATGCACTATTTTCTCTAAAACCAGCAGTTTTGGTATTTGAATAAAATGAATTAAGCGTGAAGTTGCCTTTTTTATAATGTAAACTGACCATTGGTTTGTATGTTTCAAGTTCACCTGCTTGTACAGAAACTTCGCCATGGAAACCTTGTGGAACATAATCCTTATCTTCCAATAAAATTATTCCGCCCAATCCTGAGCCGTAAACTGCTGATTTAGGGCCTTTTAAAATGTCAACAGCATTGATAATATCATTGTCAATATCTTCAATATTTGTGCTTCCATCAGCACTGGTTAATGGAATGTCGTTATAATAGGCTTTTACTCTGTTAGTGCCGTAGGGTGTGCGTGATCCAATTCCACGTATGGTAATCCGGTTTGTATTTAATGTGCCAGTATGGACGTATACTCCGGGTAGTTGGTTTAATTTTTCCAGATATGAAATACTGCCATCCTGATTTAATTCTTTTTTTCTTAGCAGAGAGACACTTGCAGGCAAATTAATTAACAAACTCTGCTGCAACGGACTACGGACAAGTACTTCTTTAATCTTAATATTTTCAGGTACCAGAAATAATGTAGCATAAGAGTCATGAGCTCCTATGCTTACTGAATCAGATTTGTATGATGGATGAGAGATTAGAACCCAACCATCAATTTTAATTGAGAATTGGCCATTCTCATTAGTGATCACCTTATTAGCACCACTGGTTACAGTTGCGCCTGCAACAGGGTAATTAGTTTCTATATCCAGAATTCTACCATTAACCTGACCTTTTGATATAAAAGTATTAAGTTGTAATGTCAAAGTGATAAAGATGAACAAAGACCATCTGATATGATTATTTTTCATCTACCGGCACCAGTCTGATTATTTTCCCCGGCGTTTCAATGGCCACATAAATATATCCTTCAGGACTAACTTTTACATTCCGTACCCTTCCTATCCCCTCGAGTAGCCGCTCCTGTTCAACTATCTTATTGTCCTTAACTTTGCATCTTTCCAAATATTGAAACCTGAGCGAACCGATAAGAAGGTTGTTTTCCCACCCTGGATATTTATCTCCTGTAACCCAGGCCATTCCGCATGGTGCAATAGAGGGCACATAAAAAATAATTGGCTGTTCCATACCTTCTTGAGTGGTAATATCGGTAAATTTTGTACCATCGTAATTTATACCATAAGAAATAATTGGCCAGCCATAATTCAGCCCGGGTTTTATCAGATTAACTTCATCACCGCCTTTTGGGCCATGCTCATGTTCCCAAATATCACCTGTTGCAGGATTGATTGTTACTCCCTGAGAGTTTCTGTGTCCATAGCTATAAATTGATTTTATGGCACCCTCAGTTTCAACAAAGGGATTATCTTCCGGAATTGTGCCGTCATCATTTATACGATGTATTTTGCCATTTGAGTTGTCAAGTGTTTGAGGGTTTCTATCTCTATCTCCGCGATCACCAACTGAAAAAAACAGGTATCCATTATTATCAAATTCAATACGACTTCCAAAATGATGACTTTTAGTAGAAGTAGGAGTGGCTTTGTATATTATTTCCTGATTGATAAGTTGGTCGCCATCCAATTTTGCCCTAAGAATAGCCGTATTGCTTTTGTCATTGTCATTAGCATCAAAGTAGCTGTATGAAAAATAGATCCAGCCATTTTCATTATATTTTGGATGTAATTTAATATCCATCAAAC
>JARGGF010001023.1 GCA_029210905.1 Bacteroidales bacterium
TAATTAATTAGCCACATTCTAGTTATAAAGATAATGTAAAAATTTAATTTCTCTTCTTTTTCATTTTTTCTTTGTTTATTACTTCACCATTCTCATCATAAAACAGCCATTTGCCTTTTTTTTCATTATCCTTGTATTTCCCTTTAATTTTTATCCGGCCAGTTGGGTAATAAAATTCTGCATCTCCATTAAGCATTCCATCTTCATAGGTTAGTTTAGCTTTTTGTGCTCCATTTTGAAAAAACTCCTGATAGTTCCCTTCGATAACATCATCTTTATAAATAACTTCAGCAAGTTTAGTTTCATTCCCATCATTATAGAAGAAAAATGCAACACCGTCTACCTTTCCGCTTTTATAATTTACCGAACTTCTCAAATGACCATTTTGATAATAGGTGCGCCATAATCCATTAGGCAAACCATTTGAAACCTTTCCTTCTATCTTAATTGTTTCATTATCTGAATGATATGCCCGATAAGCACCGTCTGGGATTTGGATAGAATCTGATAATATTATTTTAAATTTGAGTGAATCAAAGTCTTCTTTCAGCAAATCATCAGAAGCTTTTTGTTCAAACTTTTCCAATTCGTCTAACAAGCTGGCATCTTCGTTATGATCAGAAATTAATATTGTTTTAAACATGTCATTTTCCGCAATCAGCTGAAAACCCAAACGATTAAAGCTTAAAATAATATCTTTATTTTCGGCGACTGAATTTTTAGTCTCTGTGTTTGAAAAAGTATAAAGATTTGAATAAAGTTTTGGCATTTGAATAAATAACGAGATATTAGACTTCAGGTCAAAATTGGCCCTGAAATCCATGAATTCTTTGTTGTGAGAAAGGGTATGTCCTTTTAAATAATCATCTATCATTTCTTTAAGAGCATCCTGTGAATTACTGAACACCACAAAATCTTCAATAAAAGTGAAATAGGGTTTTTCAAGTCTTTTAAAAAGCTTACCAAAAAATAATTTAAAAATGCCTTTTCGCTCAAGGTAATTAATTTCGTGATTTTTGTATGCAATGGCCTCAAATTTCAACGGACTTTTTTTCCTAATTTGTTTAACTATATGTCCCATACCTGCCCTGGCATCATCAATACTTTTGGCATGGATGGTAACAATAACGTCCTCAAGCCTGGCGCTATTCTGGGGCCTCAACTTTATAAACGCAATCTCCTCTCCTATCCAGTCAAAAAAATCTTTTTGTACGTTTATATCAAGCAGTTTTTCAACCATTTTTACATTTCCTGCATAATCCTCCATATCCTTTGCATTACCTTCGGCATATTGATCTGTAAGGCTCTGAAAAAACATGTTGTAATTTTTAAACCCAATGGATAAATAAAGGGCAGCCTGATCTGAAACAATTTCATGAGCCCTTATTGTACCAGGCTTTACGTCGCATAAAGCACTAAAATATGAAGCAATTGAGTCGAGTGCAGAATAACCGTCAAGACTTAAACGGTTGTCTTCAAGATTTACATCAAACGCCGAAAAAGTTAAGGCTTTGGCCATTGATGCTGTATACTCTTCCATATCTTGCGCATAGATGGTCACAAATTCCGGAAGTTTTTTATAATTAAAATGAAATTTAAACAGCTTCCGAGTGCTTAACTCATCATTAATTTGCTGATATTGAGAATTTTCCTCCCAATAATTCACGTTTCTACCATCTAAAGTACGTTCCATCAACTGCCCTGTAAAAGTGCCTATCAACAGGTTGTCGAGTATTGAAAGATAAATTATTGAATTGGGATCTTCCTTATCAATAAATTCAATAATCTCATTATCCTTATACTTGCGTTTCTTAATATCGTATCCACTTATAAGACCCAAAGCATCGTCAATAACAGTGGATAGCGTTTTCGCACTTTGAAGATCTATTACAAACAAAAAATCATAGTCTATTGCCGAAATCATATGAGCGGATATGAGCATGGGCCTGTCTCTTAATACCATATCAACTGCTTTATTATCCTTCAGGAATTCGTTGAGTAATTCAGCATATTCATTGATATCATTAAAATAAGGATTTCTCAAAAGATTGTTCCATATATTGCTTTCACTTATTGCCTTCCAACCGTCTGTAAGGTTCGCGGTTTCAATAACAAAAATAGCATCTTCAGGAACTACACCAAAGGCACTCCTTACAGTTCGTTTGGCAATATAATTATCATAAACATAATAACCACCACCTGCCAGACCGGCTAGTAAAATAAGGGTAAAAAACCATTTGAAAAATCTTTTCATTGTGTTAATTTTTTAATGTTTTTCAGGTATTATAATCAATTAGGATTTAGCAATCT
>JARGGF010001024.1 GCA_029210905.1 Bacteroidales bacterium
GCTGCGTTTTAACCACAGCTTTGGAAAGCTGTGCTACCTGCGTGTTTTCAAATAAGTCATTAAAAATGAACATGTTATTTCTCCACAGTTACTTAGTTCAACTGTTAATTAATGAATTGTAAAATATTACGTTGGATAGTAAACAACATATTTTGTTTCAAAAAATTCTTCTTCAAAGAATTCCTTAATTGGATAAAGGGCGATTTTTTTCTTATGTTTTTTGAGTTCTTCTTCTAAATTGCCCCCTTTTAAATAGATAATCCCGTTTTGAAGGCTGTTCTTGTTTTCTCCCTTTATTTTGCCTGATGCCAGTTCCAAAAATTGAGGAAAAGCAGTTACAGCCCTACTTATTATAAAATCATATTTCCCTTTTAGCTGGCTGCTGTGCTGATGTATACCTTGTGCATTTTTAAGTGCTAAGGCATCTATTACTGCATTTACCACCTTAATTTTTTTTCCAATGGAATCAATCAGTTGAAATTGGGTATCAGGAAACATTATTGCCAATGGTATGCCTGGGAAACCACCACCGGTTCCTATATCCAATATCCGGCTACCCGCCCTGAACTTAATAATCTTTGAAATTGCAAGTGAATGAAGTACATGTCGCTCATACAATTTCTCTATATCCTTTCTTGAAATTACATTTATTTTATCATTCCATTCAGAATAAAGTAGTTCAAGTTGACCAAACTGATCCATTTGAAGCGCCGATAGATCCTTAAAGTATTTTCTGATGAGTTCCAAATTCGGGAGGATTATTAAAAATTATAATCACCACTTTTAATGGTAGTAAGCAATAATTCTTTAGAGCGGAATAACCTTGCCTTAACTGTTCCTAGCGGGATATTAAGCTGTTCTGCAATTTCAATATATGAAAGTCCATAAAAGTACTTTAATTCCAAAATTTCCTGGTAATCGGGGTGCAATTTTTTAATAAAGTCCTGGAGAAGGTTGTCTTTTTGTACCTTTATCATTTCTTCCTCTGGGTCAAGGGTTTCTGCGCGTATATTTTCTCCGGGCACGCTATCTTCATCATTAATGCTCTCGTCAATCGAGAGCACTTTATATTTGTTTTGTTTTCTTAAAAAATCTATACAATGATTACTTGCTATTTTAAAGAGCCAGGTACTGAAAGCATATTTTGGGGTATAATATTCAAGCATTTTAAAGGCCTTACCAAAAGCCTCTATGGTTAAATCTTCCGCATCATCAATATTCTGAACCATACGCTTCATCATAAAGAAGATAGGATCGCGATAGAGTCCCATTAATTTGGTATAGGCTTTCTGATCGCCACTAATCGCTTCTTTTACAAGCTTATAATCACGTTGCGCTTTGTCTGATAAATCAGATACAGGACTCATTTTGTTCGTTTGCGAAGTTTTAGGTTGCTAAAATGAACCATAAAATTAATGATTGGTATCAGAAAATCAAATATTATACCTAAATAAAAGACTCCTTTTTCTTTAAATTTTACGGAAGCCGAATAAAGTATTATAAGTTGCAAAATATACCTGATTAAAAATCCGGAAAGTGCAAAATAGATTATAGCAGGAAAAAACATTCCTGCAATTAATGTACTGTAAAATAAAAAGCGGCTCAATAATTCCAGGCCAAGGAGGAATTTATGTTTTCTTTTATAAAGTTTATAGGTTGTGTGGTGTCTTTTCTTCTGATAAATCCATGTCTTAAATCGTTTTTCGCTTAAGCTTTTGGTAAATGTTTTTGAGTCTAGCGAAATTTGTGTGTTTTTTTTATTTGCATTCTCATTTACAAATAAATCATCATCACCTGAAGCAAGATTTAAATGCCGCGAAAATCCTTTATTATTAAAAAAAACGGATTTTCGGTAGGCCAGATTTCTTCCAACTCCCATATACGGTAGTTTGGCCATGGCATAAGTAAAATACTGCAATGCAATAACTAATGTATCAAATCTGATTATTTTATTTAAAAATCCTTTTGCCTGAAGGTAGCCACCATAACCTAACACAAAATCAGTATGTTCTGCAAATTTTTCCTGCATGCCACTAATCCATTCATTAGAAGCTGGCTTACAATCAGCATCGGTGAGCAGCACCCAGTCATATTTTGCAGCCTTCAGTCCTATAGAAACAGCCAGCTTTTTATTATGCCCAAAATTTCTTGATTTAGGAATTGTGGTAACATACAAATTGGGGTATTTTTGTAGGTAAAGTTTTAAAATATCATCAGAACCATCATCAGAACCATCATTAACAACAATAACTTCATATTCAGGATAATTTTGTTCTAAAATATCGGGTAAAAATCTCTCTAAATTGCTT
>JARGGF010001025.1 GCA_029210905.1 Bacteroidales bacterium
TCAAATGGTTCGTGCATTCTTTTGGTTAGGGCATTTTCAAAATGTTCGTAAAACTTGCCCATTGATTTAGTATCGAGTAAGGAAACAAATGGTTTATTAAATAAATGTTCTTTCCGTCGGCCAATTATTTCACTTGCTTTTAAGTTACATTCAGCAATAACAGCTTTTTCGTCAAGAACTATGTAACCAACAGGGGCCAAATCGAATAAATTGAAGTATCTTTTTTTTGAGGCCTCATTTTCAAGTCTGCTTTCGCGCAATTCGGCATTTTGTACCTGAAGTTCTATCTGGTGAATTTGTAATTCTTCAATCAATTTGTGCATTTCAAGTTGCGACATTTCCTGAACCTGCGGTTTTTTTTGGTTAAAAATTTTTTCTGCCTGGTTTCTAAGCTTGTCCATTTTAAAAATCTGATTTTTGGGAATAATACATTACTTACCTTGAAGATAACTAAAATATCTTGACGTATTTATAATATATCGAAGATATATTAGTTTGGGATTGTAAATGTGAAAGTACTGCCTTCGCCTGGCTGACTTTCCACCCATATTTTGCCCTCATGTTTTTCGATAAATTCTTTGCAAAGTAATAGCCCTAGTCCGGTTCCGGTTTCATTGGCAACTCCCTTTGTGGTAATCATCTGGGAAGTATCAAAAAGCTTCGAAGAAATTTCAGTGCCCATGCCTATGCCATTGTCTGCAATGCTCACGTTTATGCTAGCACAGTTTTGTATTGCACGTACTTCAACTTTTCCTCCTTTATTTGTGAATTTCACAGCATTGGAGATAAGGTTCCGTAGCACTGTTTTAAGCATGTCGGTATCGGCAAAAATAACAATACTTTCATTTTCAAAATAACTAATGGATATGTTCTTTGCCTGGGCATTGCTATTTAAGCTTTCAATAATATCATTGTAAATATCTTTTAGCACCTGCTTTTTAGGCTTGAAGAGAAATTTTCCTGATTGAAGACGCGCCCAGCTAAGCAGATCTTCTAATAAATTGAAGGTATTTATAGCCGTTTTATTGATAAGATCTATCTGGGTCTTAATTTTATCAATATCATATTGGTGAATATTTTCACTTAACAACGATAAAAATCCCAGGATTGAGTTAAAGGGACTTCTTAAATCGTGTGCCAATATTGATATAAAGCGGTCTTTGTCGGCATTTAGTTTAATTAGTTGTTTTTCGAACTGTTTTACTTCAGTTGTGTCTCTATAAACCGAACAAAACAAAGTAAAATTGTTAAATGTTATAGGGAATACGATACTTTGCAAATTTATAGGATGATTGGAATAAGGAGCCAATATTTCAGAATCCACAATGTTGTTAAATAATTCAGGTTTTTGTAAATTTATTATTTCATGGATCTTCTGTTTAATTATTTCCTTATCTTTTGTGGTGGAGGGTGAAAATTGATACTGAATATCAATAATGTTGTGTTTCAGAGCTTCATCAGTTTTTATTCCAAAAATTTTTTCAGAACCCCTGTTCCAGACAATAATTTTGCCATGTTCATCAAAAACTATGATTCCATCGTTTATCTGATTAATGATTTCTTTAAATTTTCTTTCACTTTCAATCAGAGATTCCTCTGATTTTTTTCGTTCGTCAATATCTTCAAAGGTACCTAATATATAGTCGAATTCTCCATCGGGTTTATAGTTTGCAGTCAGGCTAATTAAAATCCAGATTACTTCTCCGGTTTTTTTATGGATTTTTATTTCGTCTTTATAGGAAACAATTTTTCCGGAAAGTAAATTTTTTAAGGATGCTTTTAGTAGCGGTACATCCTCTTTATGGCAAATGAAATCACCGGGTTTTCCAATGCAATCATCTGATAAATAGCCACTTATTTCAAAAAAAGCTTTATTTACTGCAAGATATTTTTCTGCACTGTCTAGTAAAAAAATGGCATTTTGTGAGTTTTCAAATATTGAATGAAAATGAGCCTGGCTTTTCAATATCTCCAGTTCATTTGCTTTTCGTTCAGTAATATCTGTTAAAACGGCTAAATATGTTTCATTAAAATAGGGCGAAATCTTCAGTTCTATGACCTTTATTGCATTTTCCCGGGTAATTTTTAATTCGCAGACCTCATTGTTTTGTTTTTTTTTAACAGTTTCAAAATAGTCATAAAATATTTTCATATACGGAGCATCCAGCAATGATACTAAAGGATGGTTGCCTATATAATCTTTACGCCGACCAAACAACTCTGCTGCTTTTAAATTCGATTCCTTAATTATTGCTTTGCTGTCAATAATAAGATATCCTATGGGTGCCAGGTCAAAAAGGTTAAAA
>JARGGF010001026.1 GCA_029210905.1 Bacteroidales bacterium
ACAACAGTGTTTTAAAGATTTTATTAGAAAATAAGTAAACTCTGATAGGCTAAAAAAAGTTGTTAGTTTCCTAAAATTTAATTCTAAAATGAATAAAACAATCTATTTCTTGTCCTTATTATGGATTCTATTGATTTCATTTTCAGCCAGTTCTCAGGTGAAAATTATTTTTGATACCGATTTTGGTGGTGATGCCGATGATTTGGGTGCCCTGGTGATGCTCCATAACTTTATGGATAGGGGTGAATGTGAAGTAATTGGGATTATGATTTGGTCAAAAGAACAATATGCCATTCCCGCTATTGATGCTGTAAACAGGTATTACAAACATTCCAATATCCCAATTGGCCTCCGCAGTGGAAATAGCTACTATGAACCCTGGCATCATAACAAAGTTATCGCAGATAATTTTGAACAAGTGCTGAATGATAAAAATGTATCTGAGTCTACAGTTCTTTACCGTCAATTGCTTTCTAAAAGCAAGGATAAGAGTGTTGTTATTGTTACAGTTGGCCCACTTAAAAATATACAGGAATTGATGCTGTCAGAAGCTGACACAATATCCGAGCTTGACGGACAAGAGCTGATTGGGAAAAAAGTTAAGGAATTTGTTGTTATGGGTGGTAAATTCCCGGAAGGTGAAAAAGAATGGAATTTTGATGGTGGAATGCCTGGTGTTACAGAATTTGTTTTTGAGCATTTAAAGGTTCCAGTTACTTTTTCTGGTTTTGAAATTGGCGTAAGCATTAAAACGGGCGAGGTTTTTATTGATATTGATAAAAATACACCGCTTTACAAAGGTTTTATGCACTTTAGTAAATCTGCCCCATGGATAAAGGAATATTTTAAAGGAAAAATTCTCGACAATTCCACCTACGACCAAACCGCTGTTTTATATGCAGTTAGGAGTGGTGTTGGTAAATATTGGCAAAAGGTTGAGGATGGATATTGCCAGCCCGATAAAACAGGTGGAAATAAATGGATAAAAGGTGACAAATTGAATCATTCCTATCTTAAATTGATTGTTGAACCGGAGAAAATGGCAGAATTAATAGAGTCTATTATGTTGAATGACTTTTAGATAACAGGAAGCATGGTATCGGGATGATGAGTTCAACTGTTCGCTTTTATTAACAAACAACTATTTGTTAATGTCATTTATACTTTAAACTAATTTAATAATACTACATTATGAAAGCATTATTTATAGGAGGAACAGGAAATATTAGTGCTGCTGTTAGCAAAATGGCACTTGAAAAAGGAATTGATTTGTATCATTTAAACAGGGGCAATAATTCTAAAATAGAAGGGGTTAAGAATATTATTACTGATATTTATGATTTAGAAAACACTAAAAGATTATTATCGGGCCATAAATGGGATGTAGTGGTGAATTGGATTGCATTTACCCCTGAAGATATTCAACGCGATATGGATTTATTTGATGAAAACACAAACCAGTATATTTTTATTAGTTCAGCTTCCGCATACCAAAAACCACCTGAAAATTATATAATTACCGAATCTACACCACTTTCTAATCCGTTCTGGGATTATTCAAGAAATAAAATTGCCTGTGAACAGCTGTTAAATTCTTCATATAAAGAAAAAAAATTTCCGGTTACCATTGTTCGTCCTTCACATACCTATAATACTGTAATTCCTATAACCATAGGCGGTTGGGCAGAGTATACAACTGTTGACCGGATAAAAAGGGGGTTACCCATTGTTGTTCAGGGAGATGGAACTTCATTGTGGACAATGACGCATGCAATTGATTTTGCAAAAGGATTTATTGGTTTAATGAATAATCAACAGGCCATTGGTGAATCGTTTCACATTACATCGGATGAAGTTCTTACATGGAACCAAATATATCAAACAATTGCTAAGGCTGCTGGTTGCGTTGCCGAAATTGTTCATATACCTTCAGATTATATTGCTGATTTTGCTGACATTACAAATTACACTTCAAAACGCGGAAGCTTATTAGGAGATAAAGCACACAGCGCTGTATTCGACAACTCAAAAATTAAAAGATTTGTGCCCGATTTTGTTGCTGATATTCCATTTTCTCAAGGAATAAAACAAACTCTCAATTGGTTTGAAGAGGATAAAAGCAGAATGGTGATAAAGGAAGAATCAAATCGCTTTATTGATGGGCTTATTGAAAACTATGGTAATAAAAACTAAACATCTTATCTGTTGGCTTCTATATAGGTATAATATTTTATTTGGTCTATCAAATAGTACATAATTTTTCTTTATCCATATTACTAAAGAATCTAATGCAAACGTGAA
>JARGGF010001027.1 GCA_029210905.1 Bacteroidales bacterium
CAGGTTGGGCTTTAATTATATTTATTCTCCAAAATGTGATTGCATCGGATTTGAAACCGGCCTTGAATATCCGAGGCATAAAATAATTGTAACTCCCAATTTACCTCCTGACATGGATAACTCCCCTTACGAAAGGAGCCTGTCTTTGCTAAGTTTCCCAATTTTATTTCGAGCAAATCTTTTAAAATATATTTTTTTTAATGGTGGTCTTTCCTTTGATTTAGATGCAGGTGCATCAAGCCCAATTGAGAGCCAAACAGGTATTGGTGGAAGTTTAGGAATTGGAATAGAATATGATTTTAAATTTGGAATGTCGCTTTTCACCAATGTTTACTCTAAATCACATTCTTTAATTTCTTTTGCACCAAAAGATAATCGACATAGGTTACTTGAATCCGGAATAAGATTTGGGATTTTATACCGAATATAGGAGGGTGTATGTTAATAGTTAATAGTTATATGTATGGGGGAATAGAACAAATAACAAATAAACAATTTATTTCCTGCACAGCTACCCTTATATTCAAATGCCATTCACTATGCTTAAAAAAAGGATATTATTCTTAATAAAGGCCTAATTTTCTTTATCTTTACAGCCTTAGTATAATTTAAATATCATCAATTTAATATAAGCATGTCATTTTCCTCATTAGGATTAAGTACAGAGCTGATAAAGGCCCTGGAAGTCCAGAAAATTGTAAATCCGACAGAAATTCAACAAGCAGCTATTCCTGATATAATAAAGGGAAAAGATGTATTAGGCATAGCTAAAACGGGTTCCGGAAAAACAGCAGGTTACGTTTTGCCAATTTTAATGAATCTGCAAGGAAGCAAATCAGCAAAGAACAGGCATGTCAGAGTTTTAGTCCTGGTGCCCAGTCGTGAGTTGGCATTGCAAGTGAATGAGGTATTCAATTTGTTTGGTAATGCGCTGAATGAAAGTATCAAAATAATGGCTGTACATGGAGGTGTTTCAATCAATCCTCAAATGATTGCTATGCAGGGAGTTAATGTACTGATTGCTACTCCCGGACGATTGCTTGAATTGGCAGCATCAAATGCAGTTCATTTGTCTGAAGTTGATACGCTTGTGCTCGACGAGGCAGATAAAATGCTTAACCTGGGCTTTGAGGAAGAGATGAACAGGGTTTTTGCCCTATTGCCAAAAAAAAGGCAAAATCTTTTGTTTTCGGCTACTTTAAGTAGTGAGGTACAAAACATCAATAAACTTTTATTAAACAATCCTTTAGTTATAAAAATTGAAGATAAAATTGATGAACTGGAGTTAATTAACCAATCTGCTTATTTTGTAACTGAAGAAAGAAAAGGACCACTGTTGCGCTATATTATTAAGCAAAACAATTTGAAGCAAGTTCTGGTTTTCACATCTTCTGTTTTTAAGGCCGATAGCGTAGCCAATAAACTGAATAGGAATGGCATAGATGCCCTGGCTACACATAGTAAAAAAAGCCATAGGGCTAGAACAGAAGCACTTAGTAAATTTAAATCCGGTAAAATTAAGGTACTGGTGGCCACTGATTTGTTAGCCCGCGGCATCGACATTGAATTTTTACCTCATGTTATTAATTATGAACTGCCACGTTCGCCAAAGGATTATATTCACCGCATTGGACGCACTGGCAGGGCATCATCGTCGGGAGAAGCCATTTCGTTTGTTACTCCGGAAGATGAGCACCATTTTAAAGTTATTCAAAAGAAAATGGGCAAACCTGTAACAATGATTAATAGTGATGGGATTGACTTAAAAGGGTTTTAATGCCATATAAATTCGGCCTGTTTCAGTTCTGAAAACTTTACAAAAGTTCTGTTGGCCCAATGAAATTTTATGATTCAGTTGAAGCAGTTTAACAACTCATCCATTTGGAAAGTTGCGATGTAAAAGGGATTGCTTACTAAAGTCTTATTTTTGTAATAATCTGATTATTAGTATTTTATTTGTTGTAAATACCTTATCACCTAACCTATGGAATTTACTATCTATAAACCAGAGGATTTCAAAACTTCAACCTGGTCTGGTGGTACCACCACACAGCTGTTTATTTATCCTTCCTCTGCCGACTATCTGAAAAGAAATTTTGATTTCAGAATTAGCACAGCCAAAGTAACTGTAGCGAAATCGGATTTCACTTCTTTGCCCGAAATTTCAAGAAAAATCATGATTTTAGAAGGTGAAATTACAATTCAGCACCAAAATCGTTATTCCAAACAGCTAAAAAAATTTGATATTGATGAATTTGAAGGTGATTGGAAAACTTCAGCCATTGGAACCTGTAC
>JARGGF010001028.1 GCA_029210905.1 Bacteroidales bacterium
AGTCCCCCATTTTGCAAAACAAACCGTATTTTATTGCAAAATCAATTAAAATAAGCAGTAATGCAATCAACCTGGTGGGTATTAAAAGTAATTTGGCTGATTTAACTGATACAAATGAGTCTCAATATGGGGATTTTCTATATCTGCTTATAAATGCGAAAGCGCAATCTTACTATGATAATTGGAAATAAAAAATTATTAAGGCAGAATAAAAAAATAATTTTTATATTTAAGGAATTAATTGATTTTGACCATGCGTTATCCTAATCCGAACTCAATGAAAAAATATATACTCTTATTAGTCTGCATATTAATTTCCATCCATGCTTATGATCAGGTTAAAAACCTTGGCCTTCCCTACCTCACCAATTATACTGTTGAAGACTATAAAGTCCCCTCAAAGCAAAATTGGGATATTGTACAGGATAAACGGGGTGTAATGTATTTTGCCAATAATATGGGCGTTCTTGAATTCGACGGCCAAAACTGGAACCTTATCAAAATTACTGATAAACCGCTGGTAGTAAGAACCTTACATGTAGACCAAAAGGGTAGAATTTACCTGGGTTGTGCTAAAGAATTCGGTTATCTTACTCCAGACAGTATAGGTAAATTAAAATACATTTCATTAATCGACAAAATTGAAAATGAAGAATTCCGGAAATTTACTGGTATAAGCAGTATTTTTTCTATTGATGAAAAAGTATATTTTTCAAGTGATAATTATATATATGAGTATACTGATAATAAAGTAAAAGGATACAATATTGATGGGTTAAGGCAAACTCAGTCGATAAATGGCAGGATATTTATGAGGCTTTCAAAAAAAGGTCTTTTTGAATGGGTTAATTATGAGCTTAAAGAATTACCAGAGGTGTCGAAATACAAAGATATAGGCTTAAGGGGTGTATTATCCTATGGAGACAGTATCTTGTTTGTTACAGCTGAAAAGGGACTGTTATTATACAATAATCAAAAAATTAAAAAATTTATTACCGGTATTGATACCTATCTTGAAAAAAATAAGATAATTGATGCCATAAAGCTTTCTGATGGAAACTATGCTATAGGAACATATTCAGCTGGCTTGCTCATAATTGACGAAAAAGGTACTGTAATACAGCACATTGATACTAAAACAGGCTTACCCAGCGATCTGATTGTTAGTATATTTCAAGATGAGGATAAAAACTTATGGCTGTGCTCGGGAAATAGCATAAACTATATAATGCAAAGTCTGCCTCTAAGTAATTTTAGCTTTATTCAAAACCTAAATTCAACTACTTATACAGCTATACAATTTAAAGACAAATTATTTGTTGGTAGTTCGGCTGGTCTTTTTGAAAAAAATTGGAATGGATATGAAGAACATTTAAATAAAATAGAAACCTTCAGCCAGGTGGGCGATCCAAATAATGTATGGCATCTTGATACGGCAAAAGAATCGTTATTTATTGCCACTAATTTTGGATTGCAAGAGTATAAAAAAGGAAAAATAAATATAATTTTTAAAGACATCTCTTGTTGGAAAATATTAAAAGTTAATGAAAACCCAAATTTGTTAATTGCTTGCACAAACGAAGGTTTCAGATTGATTGAATACACTGAAAAGAATAAGAAGAAAGGTAAATCTGATGGAAAATGGTCACTTAAAAATAAAATCCGGGGTTATAATGGAGTTGCACGTCATTTAGAAATTGATGGTCAAAACAATATTTGGATCGCTGACAAAACCACCGGTGTGATAAAATTAGTACCGCACAATAATTTTGATAGCGTTTCGATAGTTAATTATAACAAGGACAAAGGTTTTGAAGATGAACAGGAAAGTTTCAACATATTTTCCCTTAAAAACAAAATAATTGTAGGTACAGAAAATAAATTGTACTACTTTGATAACAATGAAAATAAATTTATTGCTGATGATCAGTTAAACAACTTATTTGGCAAAGGAATAAAAATTTGGTTATTGGTAGAAGATACTGAAGGTAACATTTGGTACAAACAGCAACGTGATATAAAACATACCGAGGATGTATTTGAACTAGGCCAACTTATTTTACAGAGTGATGGCACTTATCTTAACTATAAGACCCCGTTTTTTAAGTTAAAAAACAATATTTATGACATTGCACCTCTTGAAAACGGTAACATGATTATTGGCACCACAAAGGGCTTTGTGCACTATGATCCGCATGTCGTTAAGGATTTCAGCAACCCTTACAATGCAATGATCCGGAAAGTTGAATTTATAAGCAACGATTCTTTAATATATGATGGTGCTTTCATGGA
>JARGGF010001029.1 GCA_029210905.1 Bacteroidales bacterium
AATGGTACTGAATATCCGGTAAGGATTTGGCTTGATGCATTTAGCCGCAGGAATTTTGAAGATGTGCAGCGCCTTACGATTGTGAATCCGATGAATATGCCCATAGAAGTATCCCAATTTGCTGATGTGGTGCAGGATAATTCGCCCTCTTTGTTGGAAAGACTCGACAGGCAACCTTCGGTAACACTAACCGCAGAGTCGCTTGGCAGACCTTCAGGTACACTTGCCGATGATGTAATTGCCTATCTCAAAACCAAACCTTTGCCCGAAGGGGTTAAAATGACCTGGGGAGCCGATATTAAAACACAAAATGAAAGTTTTGGGGCACTGGGTTCTGTTTTGATGATATCCTTCATTCTCATCTATTTAATTATGGTTGCGCTATACGATAATTACATTTACCCGTTTGTAGCCCTTTTTGCTATTCCTGTTGCTGCAATTGGCGCATTTCTGGCCTTAAATTTATCCTTAAACGATTTAACGCTTTTTGCCCAATTGGGATTGATCATGCTGATGGGTCTGGTAACAAAAAACTCAATTCTGATTGTCGATTTCACCAATCAACTGAAAGCCGGAGGCATGCATTTTAAAGAAGCACTTGTTCTTGCTGGCAAAGAGCGTATGCGCCCTATCCTGATGACTACACTGGCTATGGCAATTGGGATGTTGCCTATTGCCCTGGCAAAAGGCACAGCTGCCGAATGGAAAAATGGTTTGGCATGGGTTATTATTGGCGGGCTTCTTTCATCGCTCATATTAACTGTGTTTTTGGTACCGATGGTTTATTATGTTGTAGATTCGATTAAAGAAAGAATTAAAATTAACAAGTGATTATTCTAATTATGAAACAACTAAAAAGTATTATTCCCATTTTGATAGGTATTATATTGATTGTAAATCTGGGCTCCTTTAAATTATCAGAAGATACAACTGGTTATACTTTGAAAGTAGAAGTGAAAGAACTCCGCAATTCTAAGGGAGTTGTCCAATTTGCTTTATACAACAAGGATGAATCCATTCCAGATGAAAATTACAAGAAATATTATCTTAAATTGACAAGCAAGATAATTGAAAATTCAGCTTCGGTTACTTTCGATAACCTGCCAGAGGGCAAATATGCCATTAATATTTTACACGATGAGAATGTAAATGGCAAGATTGATAAAGGACTTATATTACCAAAAGAAGGACTTGGGTTTTCTAATTTTCAATCCATTGGACTGTCCAGAAGGCCGAATTTCGAGAAAGCATCCTTTTATTTAAGTAAAAATATGTTAGTGGTAGTGAAAGTTATTTATTTATAAATATTACAATAAGGTTTTGTTGATTGGTTTTGTTTTTAAATGAGATTATTGATTCTTAATTCATAAAAAAATGAAAAATTATTATATAAATCAGAGGGAGCCTCCTGTACGGAACTAAAATTCAAAAACCCTAAAGCAATGAGGTTGAGCAAATTGCAATAGGGTGATTTAAACAAGATTGTCAAACAATTAAAATTATTTAACAATGAAAACAAAAGTAATAAAAATTTCGACACTGGCTTTGCTTATAATGTTTAGTATTATTACTAATGCACAGCAAGGTTTAAATCTTAGCATTAATGTATCTCCACAAAATTCATGGCTGATTAATGCTGATGACTATGACAATAGTGACTTTGAATACAAAGCACTAATTTTACCTGCCTTCGGTTTAGGTACAGGTTATAATTTTACGGATAATTTGGGTATTGGGCTTGAATTAAATTATTCATTGCAAGGTCAACGAAATGAGTATTTAGGCATTGAAACTACAACAAGGTTGGATTACCTGAAAATACCAATATTCTTTCATTACAATACTTCCTCTCAAAATAAGTTGATGTTTACTGCAAATGTAGGTCCACAGTTTGGAATCCTCACCAATGCTAAACTTCTTGATAATGATGGAGAGGAACTCATTGATGACCTATCTGAAGTATATATGGATTTAACTTTTGGTGCAGCAGCTTCTTTTGGTATCGAATACAAACTTACCGAGAAAATTAACTTTTTCAGCCTTATAAAGTATGATATAGATTTCACTAATTCAGAGGATGAAGATTATACATTATATCAGGATAGCAGAGCGACTACTTTAAACTCAACATTGGGCTTGCAACTTGGTTTAAAATTTCATTTTTAGTGTTTTTATTCATCGGTAATTTCATTTAGTTTTTATGTAGTTCAAAGCCGGAGTATTTTTATCTCCGGCTTCAAAAATACGCTCAATTTTTAAATAAGCGAGTAGATAATAGAAAACATAAT
>JARGGF010000102.1 GCA_029210905.1 Bacteroidales bacterium
CTTTCCTGAATAGAAATTCCTATGTTTCAGATGATTGCTTATCCTTTTTTTATACAAAAAATCCTGCGCTGATAGAAAATTGTGCTTCGGATATGGAAGAAGGTATATATAAAGTAATGTTTTATTTTCCTTACAAAAAATTTGCAGTGCCTTTAGGTGAATTCAATTTTGAATATTTGAAAACCAACCTTGTTACTTTTGATTTAAGCCATAAAAATTCACCCTTTTTTGAAATGAATTTCTCTAGCCAGTTTAGAAATTATTTGCCTTCAATACATGCCGAAAAAGATACTATTTTTATTCTTGATACGACTGTTGCGGTGGGACAGGATACAAAAAAAATCATATTTCAGCTTACTAGTCCGGATGCATACAAGAAAAATATAAAGCTAAATCTTGAGCTTACGAATCCAGATGGGGAAGTGGTAAATGCAAAAGCACCATCGGTATATTGGGCTGAAGAGCAGTTTGCCGCTTATCAATATTATATTGTTGAAACGCCAATGGCAGGGTATTGGAAAGTGTCTGTTAAAGGCTCAAATCTGACGGATAGTAAATTATATTATACCCTCAATGTGCATAAAAAAATGGAGATTATTGCAATTGAATCCAGAGGCAAAAATGAAAAAAATACCAAAAACAATGAGGGAAAGCCTGGAGGCAAAGTTAAATCAATGGTTAAAAAAGTGCTTGAAGCAAAAACTGAAAAGAACTAGTTTTTTGTGTTCCATATTCGATATTACAAGGAAGGGTTTAAAATGGCAAAGTGAAACTTTTACCAATACGATTAATAAATTTTTATTACCATTCATTACTTGGGAAAACCAACACACAAAGGATTCTAATATGGAACAAAACAGAATATTCCCCATAAAATTTTACTTATTTTTAGGTGAAATTTATACTTGCAGAAAATATCCTGCTATTTAGCAATTAAGTAACGTATTTCCTTTAGAATATTCTCAGTTGTGCTAATTTTCAGGCTCTTACACCCAATAGTATTGCACACAGCCAGGCAGTTGTTAAAGCTAGCATTATCATCAAGATATAAAGCAATAAATTGACCACTGTTACAGGAAGTACAGTTTGCAAAAACTGGCAATTCTACATCGCAATGCGGACAAAATATTTTCACTTTCTCATTATTAATAAGCTCAACATCAAGAGATATTCTTTGTTTTTGACCATAAACCGGACTAAGTGCAATAGTGCCTGCTTGATTGGCTTCAGTGGTTACTTTTAGCAAAATGCCAGGTAAGTCGTTAAAAATCACCTTGTTGCTCACAAGATTGTGTCCATTCTGGCAATAACATTCTTTTACTACAAGTAATTCTTCCGCTTCCTTTACAGCTTTCATTTCATCAGGAGTAGGTATTATCAGCATGCCATTTTTATCAAATCTTTTCATTATTTTATTGATTAAAAAGTATAAAAAAATGTAAACGGAAAAGTGATTCAATCAAAAAACAAACTAATGTGTTAAATATTAGTGTTTTAATATTTAAATTATCGCTAATATCTTAGAAGTTTCTCTTGTATTAAATTACGAAAAAAGATGTTATAAAACAAGTTTGCCAGTGAGTGCAGCAGCAAATATTGTTGGAATATGCTGCCCGGAACTTCACAATTAATAGCAGCAGCTTCAATCTGAAATTTTATGATATTTTTGATTTGAAAAATAAAAATATTACCAGATCTGAAAATCAAATTCCAGATTTTCTCTCCTTGAGGTGGGGTTTTGTGAACCTTTTGTAATTTTACTCACCCTGGTTGAAACATAATCTCTTAATTCTGAGACCATTATCTGTCCATCTTTATTAAGGTCTGCTTTTCCGGAAACGATCCCGTCCAATAAAACGTAAGTGAAAATACCATTTTTTGTCTGTTCAGTTTCATAGGCAAATTCCCCACCACCAGCCGAAGAAATTACTGTTGAACCGGTTCCTCTGCGAATATCAGCGAACATCATTTTCATTAATTCAAAAGAACTTTGGGTAGTTATTTTAGTGTTGGTTTCAAGACTTGCAGCTGATTGTATGCTTCTTAAAAACCCATTGTCTTCGTTTGCTTCAACTCCAGTATCTGCAAACTCTTCTTCCTTGTCAACTTCTCCTGAATGGCAGGCATCAATAATGATTACCTTTTTTCGGGCAGGTATCCCATCAAATAATCCTTCCAGATAATCGTACCTGAGCGCCGAATGTTCCATATCATTTACATCAATTTCTGTAGTGGCCAGATAATAATTCATTTCAGGATCAAGTACTCCATGTCCTGCAAAGAATAAAACTACTACATCATCAACTTTTGAATTTTTCAGCTCAGATTTTAGTTTTAAAACATTCCCAACAGTGGCCTCTTTATTTAATACCTTGATGGAATGTACCTCACCGTACTGTTTACTTTTGTTGCTAAACATCGCATTAACATCGTCAGCATCTTTGGCAGCATATTGCAGGTTATACATTTTATTATGATATTCTGAAACACCAATTGTGATAAGGTATAAATCAGGGAGGCTTTCCTTTACGTCGTAAATGATTGAAAATGTTTCTCTTAGAGATTCAAATCCTTTATTGTTGGTGGCGGAAACCTGAATTTTATTCCTGCCGGCAGATAATTTCACCTTGAAATTTTTAGTAATGGAATTTGTATTCTGATCGATTACTGAATAACCATTCATTCCAAAAATTGGAACATCATTCACCCAAATATTTATTCGATCAATTTTTTGAAGACTGTCTTTTGCTAATATTTCCATATTAATTGATTCATCAACTGTGGTAATCTTAATGTCTTCAGCGTTAAGAATTTTTATATCAGGTATGTTTAACTTGCCACTTAAATCAGTATTTGCAAAACCCATTTTTTGCACCCTCTTTATATAGGCTTTTTTATAGGCTGCTATTTCGTCTGGCGTTGAATAACTCAATTTTGAGAAAACAAGATCAGGACGGTTAAATTTAACATCAAATTGTTCAAAAGTGTAGAGCCGGTCATTCTGAATAAAACCTATATAGTCCATGGCTCCTTTTGTTGAATAGTAATAATTATCAGAAGTAATGTATATAAAATCGTTTTCGTGAAAGGCAGCAAGGCTTACTAATAAATCACCGCTTTGAATGTCCCAGAATTTTATTAATCCATCAAAACTTGATGTGGCAATATAATTATAGGGCATATTAAATTTTATATCAGAAATGGTTGAAGAATGTTCACTATTTACTTTAAATATTTCATTTTTACTTTCGATTTCCACAAGTGAAAGTTTTCGATCTTTGTCAGTAAAGGAAATTTGTGTATCATCAGGATTAAATCTGATTGGTGCGTTTCCCAAAAACCGGGCTTCTTCGCTTAAATCTGAAAGTTTAAATAATTTAATAATTTGCTCTTCGGTTGAAGTTAAATAAATATACTTATCCTTGCTACTAAATCCTGCAGCATTGAATATTCCATCCTGCGGCATAGATTTTACAAGATTATTACTTTCCAAATCCCAGATTTCGCACTTTGTGCCTACATTCTTTTCTTTTATCAACACCAAAAGTAAATTATCATCAGCACTCAAGGCTTTAAAGTAGAGATCGCCTTTTATTTTGAATTTTGGATGTGATTTGAAGAAATTTACTTTTAATTTACCATCTTTTTTCCCCGATGAAACATTGTAATTATATACTTTGGTTTTAAATATTTCTTCCCTTTCCTTTATCCTCTTTTTATCTAATAATGAATATTTTTGAGAATGTGTACCTCTGCTCTTAAACAATAATATTTCTGAGGTGTCTTTTACTAAGAAAGATTGATAATTCGTGGTTTTTGGACTTTTAAGTGTATGCGCTTTAATGCTGTGATTCAGTTCCCAAACAATCAAGGCTTCTTTGGTTTTGTATTCATCAGAATATTTATCTTTTTGATTTAAATTAGCCTTGATTAGGATTTTATCAGGACTGAAGACCTCTTTTGTTTTATCTATAGAATATTTGTACCTAAAATACCTTTCAAGAGGATTCAGCTTATTATGTTCCTGATAGATTACTTTTCCTTTTTGATCGAGGTTCCATATTCTAAAACTGCCATCGTGGTAAGCAATAAACATTAATTTGCCATTTTCTGAAAAGGAAATGGAATTTACGCGATTGGCACCACCTTCCATGGTTTTTATCAATGCTCTTTTTTTTAAGTCCCAGATAAATATTTTGCGATCTTTTCCGGCGCTGGCTAAAAATCTGCCATCAGGTGCTATGGCTAAAGCCAAAACTTCATCATCATGAGCTTTAAATATTTCTTCTCGTGCCCCACTGTTTTTATTGTAAATATATATTAGATTATCCTTATTTGCTGCAATAAAAAATTCCTGGTTTAAAACAATGGAATTAAAGGCATGCCAGGAGTGATTAGCACTTATATTAAACTTCTTTTTTAAAAAGGAATTGTCTAAGGGCAGGCGTCTTATATTTCCGCGATTGCCGGCAGCATAAATATTTTTGTTCTCTTTATCAAAAAGCAGATCATTTGCATGGACATTTATTTTACTGCTAATTTTCTCAGTATAAGTATTGTAAATAAATAATTTACCGGTTTTTTTTCCGCCAAAAGCCAATTTTTCACCATCATTGCTGTAATTAACTGCATTATATCCTTTTCTGGACTCTTTTCCAATTTTTTTATGATTTGAAGTTTGTATATTAATCAAATATACATAATCAGCACCACAGGCAAGTTCCATTCCGTCCCGGCTGAAAGCCAGGGATTTAACAGATTTTTCAAAAAAAGAATAAGTTTTTAATAAATTACCTGATGGATAATCCCAAATTTTTACGGTATTGTCATCACTGGCACTGGCAATGATATTTTTTGAAGGGTGAACAGCAAGTGCATTTACAGTTTTGGAATGTCCACTCAAAATATTCATCTGTTTTGAAGAACTCATGTCCCACAGAATCACTTTGCTGTCTTCTCCTGATGAAAATAAATATTGGCCGTCGGGGCTAAAAACCAAATCGGTGATGCCTGCCGAATGCCCGGTTTGAATACTGAGTTTTTGTGCTGTTAATACATGAAAACTTAATATCAATAGTAAGGTAAAGAGAATTTTAGTTTTCATATTTTATTAATATTTATTTTCAGATGAGTTTTCTTTGAGCATATTTATAATCTCTAACCTTTTTTTGCTTATTTTTTGCTGTCTGATACTTTTTTTCGAGGTATTTTTTTTCTTGTAGATAATTTCCTCGATAAAGCCTCCGGACTCATTGAAAACTAGTGACGTATAATCACTTAAAACCACAAAATATGCTATTTGATTTCCATAATATGCCGAGAAATATTTTGAAGATTCATAAACTGTCAGTCCTGGATAATTATTCTGAATATAGGAAGCAATAGGTGAAAGTAAATCACTTAGAGAAGGATCATATATTGTCCTGTAAGCAAATAGATTATTTTCGCCTAAACCAAGATAACCTCCATCGGAGAATAACATTTCCCATCTGACCAGTACCTGATCATATCCAAAGTAGGCAAAGGAACCATCTATTCGAAAACTACAAAAGGCGATGGTATCATTTGGGTAATTTGAAGCCATGAAGGTGCGAAAATTATTGGGAAGATGCGATTTATTATTTCCATACAATTCCTGCAATTCTCCTGCTGGATTAAATGCAAGCGTTAGAAGATCATCAAAATAGATATCATATCCTTCGTCCGGACCATTTAATTCTGAAGAGTAGGCATAGGAGTGAAACGATATTTTGCTTATATGTTTCGTGGAAAAATTGGTGCTTATATATGTTGAAATTGCAGGAGGCAGATCTTTTTCATCAATAGCCAAAAATTCCCTGCCTATTAAATCCGAATTTTCATCAAATTGAAACCATTTACTATCTACTAAAGATACGGCATAGCTTGATCCATTTGGCCAAATTGTATGATTTATACCACTGAATGCGGTATTCGGATAATTTTCAGAAAAATAGCTTAATATCTTTTCAGGCAATTGGTCTTTTTTTATCCTGTAATATAAGGTTTTATTCCAAAAGCCACCAGCATCAAAATAAACCTTCGCATCAGAGCTTAAGTAGACAATGTACTGTGGATTATACAATTCTTCATTATTAAAAGTGACATTGGTAATTACCTCACTAATATGATTTTGAGAAAGGTAGTTAAGCGCTTCAGTCGGTAAATCAGATGGATCGAATCCGTATTGAAAAGAACCGGTTAGATAACCACTTTCATCGAAAAAGAGTTTAATGCCCGAACTAAGTAAAGTCTCGTATTTTTTTGAATTTTCACTTTCAGTAAGTATTACTTTTTTAACCTGCGTATTCGGATAATTTGCATTGATATAATCCAATGCTAATGCAGGTAAATCGCTGTAGCTTAGCCTGTCATTAATTAATTTAATGAAATCTCCATTTTTGGTATAACTCGCATAGGAATTATCAGAAAGATAAACCTGATAACTTTCACCATCAAAGGCGGCCCTTAATATTTTGAGTAGGGGATATTTTTTTTCAATGGAACTTTGTATTTTTAATGGAACTTCAGCTGGTTCAAGATATATTATTTGTGCTAAAACATAAATATAATCTGTACTGTAGATATTAAAAGTTACATAATTATCTGTAGTATTTAATTCAAAATTGTCAACTAATTCCCAGTTTTCAAGATTTTGGGTCCCTGTTCCGTAGTCATTAAGTTGCGACCACAAACCACTAACTATGTAAGATAAATCCGTACGATCATAACCATCCGGATAGCCTTGTCTGTTCCAGTTGACAAATATGTTATTGTACTCACCCCATTCATCCAATTTAGGAATTTTAATCCTAAATAGCTGATAGGATTGGTTGGTAAGTTTATAGTTGTCGTGATAAAGTTCAGCCTCCTGCCAGTTTTCAACCGATAATTCTTTGGCATCAGCCAGAAAATGATAAGTAACGGAAATGGGCTCATTAAAATTAATACTAAGATGATAACTTAAATCAAGCTGTCCTCTTTCATTATAACCTTCTGATTCGTAAAATGGAACAAAATACATAAATTTCGAACCAATTTTGGCAAATCCATCGGTCATTTGCAATACCAACTCATAATCTTCATATTGATACATATTAAAAACGAGCATAGAATCCAGGGCGCCTGCAGGAACATTCATGCTGACCAGGATGGTGTTTTTGGTATCGTTTTCATAATTGCCATAAAAATTAATAGTCCCACCCTCCGGGCCAACTATTCTGTTATAGGTTTCGTATTGGAAATCAGTAAAAACGGGTTCTTTATAACAGCTTTGAAAGAAAAGCAAAACGAAAAAGAATATATATGTTAAGTGCTTCATAATCACTATTTTAAACTTTGATTTTTTAATAAATTAAAAGAGAGTAAATTGAGGCTCAAAGAAATATTAATTGAGGAGATACTTTTGTAATTTGGCCGGCTGTTGTATATTTCATCAGGGGCATCATCATCACTGTTATCGGCGTTTTTATCTATGGCCAGTAAATTTTTTTCAAGATAAACCCCCAGTGAGAGTCCATGATATTTAATTCCAAGTCCTCCTTTATAGTAGAGTGTTACAGTCCTGAACGTATTAAGGTTTTTAAAAATAATTTCATTTCTTACACTACGGGTATCTTCATAAAAGTCTCCTGGTTTTAAACTTAAAAGGTAATAAGCTGAAATTCCGCCAAATACATATGGCCTTATAGTTTTAGTTTTAAAAAAAACATAACCGGCAGTCAAAGAATTTCCTATATATGCCCACTTTAGTTTAATACTGTTATATCCAAGATTTTCTAACTTGCTATCAGGGTTAAAAGCATTGGCATAGTCAGAAAAATCAACGGAATTTTTATACTTGGCTTCATTTGAGGTCCATGTTGCAAAAATATCGGCTTCAAAAAACAGACTGTTTCCCTTATCATATCTTATATAGAGGCTGGGGAAAGGGATATACGATTGGGTTTCGGAAGTTTCAAATCCACTGAAGCGGATGGTTTCATTGTATTCATTGGCAAAGTAATATACATAATCATTTATATCATATTGATAAAATGATGTTTTTTGAAGCGGGGTTACAAAGGTTCTTAAGCCAATATGTAAAAATTGGCCATAAACGATTGAAAAAGGCAAGAGAAAGAGTAGAAGAAGGATAATGACTTTTGTTTTCATTGTTTTAAGTCTTTGATTTCAACAAATTGCAATAAATAAGGAAAAAAAGATGAATATATCTTAAAATAGGGTTAAATGAAAATTATTTTGATAAAATGCCTGTTGGATGATATAAGATTCGGCAAAAGTGGGTGCGGAATATGTCCTGAATTCTTATTTTTTTAAATAAAGCACTAACATATCATAGTCAATAACCCCTTTTCGGTTTTTAAGAATGTCATTTCCAATGATTCCATCTATATCTTGAATTCCCATTTTATGAAAAGAATAGTTGATATGTTGTAAGTCAACAATAGAAACCTTGAAATTTCTGAGCTTTAGGTTTTCAAATTCAATGGTATTTTCATTAGAAACTTCCATTTGTAATTGAATCCCTCCTGCAGTTTTTGCAATTTTATTTGACTTTTTACTGATAAGTCGAAATTTTTTTCTGTTTTTTCTGTCTATAATTGAAGTACTAGCGCCTGTATCAAGAATAAAATGTCCTTTTACTTTGTTAAGGTTGGCATACAGACTTAGATGTCCGCTATTTAATTGGGTTAACTGAATTTTTATGTAATCCTCTTCTTTTGCAAGTAAACGGTTAACTGCTTTGGGATTTAAATTTAACGATTCTTCTTTCACTTGATTTGTGCATGATGCAAAAATAATTTGAAGAAAAATTATTGAAGTAAAAAGTACCTTATTCATTGTATAAAACTTTATATTCAGCTAAGATAGTGAGAATTGGATATTTAAGCCTGAATAATTATGACTATTTTTGTAAAAATTATTTAATTCCGATAATATCGGTCATGCAATAGAAATAATAGATTGGCTATTGTTTTGAGGCAATTAACTTTGGATTAATTAGATTTGAATTATGGATAAGGAATTGATTGATAGCCTTTGGCGTTGGTTTTATAATAATGAGCAGAAGATTATTTATTGTATTGACAATGAGATTGTTGAAGAACAACAGGAAATAGTCAGAAACATCGATAACCTGGTACTTGATTTGGGAAGGTTTAGTTGGGAAATTGCACCCGGAAATAATAAACCATGGTCCTTTACGATTTCTCCAAATGGAGACAAAGAGCTGCTAAAACAGACAAAAGCAATAATAAAGGAGGCTCCTGAACTTAAGAGTTGGGAATTTAACTACTGTAAGCCTGCAAAAAACTGGGATCGTAAATTTTCTCTTTACGATGAAAATGTGAATGTACTGCAAGTTGATGCCTCATCATGGAATTATATTGTTATACCGATGTCTGAGGTAAAATTTGAAATAATAATTGAAGCCAGAAATATTAAACATCTTGATGCTGAAACTGCAAAAAATGCTGCTAATTTGGTAGTATTAAATGAAATTGGCGAAGAGGCTAAAATTCAGCATGTTAGTGTTGTTAATATTGTATCCAAGCTGGAAAATAAATATGCTTCGCAAAAGACCGATAT
>JARGGF010001030.1 GCA_029210905.1 Bacteroidales bacterium
GTTTTTTATCACGATAGTTATAATAAATATAGCCTAATAAAATAAGTAATAACAATGATCCAATTACAAAAGAAACGAGCATTATGTTTTTATTCTTAATCTCTAAATCCTTCATAATCAGCCTATTGTTGGCATTCTCTAACTCTTGCTCGGCCAATACCATATCCTGCTTCATTAAAAACAGCTGTGATTCACGTTGTTCAATTCGCATGCTGTCTTCTTTCGTCCGCACATTTAGTCTGTCAATTTCGAGTTGGTATTGCGCTAAATCAAACAATTCTTTTCTTAGGGACAAGCGATCCTTTTTAAGATCAATACTATCCCGGGAGGTCTTGTTTTGCTGTTTTACAAGTTCATTGACCCTATGTTGCAATATCTGGATATCCTTTTTATTTTGAAATTGTTTTTCGTCTACAGCCAGTTTCTCAAACTCATCCTTAGTAATACTTTTTGTACTTTTTTCAAGTGCACTGCTAACAATCTTATTGGAATCCTGCCTGGCAAAATTTAAGATACTTTGAGATTTGCGGTTCGCAAGATTAATTACACTATCTGCATATCTTTTGGCTTTTGCTTTAATTGCATCTGCTTGGCTGACAACTCCCCGGGCCTCGTCTAATAGTTTTTGTTGTTCTTCCAGACGTGCCTTATATTGATTTATCTCTGCCTGTAAACGTTGTAGCTCTTTCGAAGCTTGATTGTTTGTCACAAAGGTCTGTGTTCCAAGCTTTTCTCCAACAAAATTGCCTGCTGATTCTTTATAATAATATTTAGAAACCGGAAGACCATTTTTTGTCCTGGAGTCTTCAGCACCAGGTTCATCAAGAATTATCAGGCTAAATAAATCAAAAAATTCACTAGATTTTTCTGCAGGAACATTTGTTTCCACAGAAATCCTTTTAGGAACATATCCTGCCTTATTAATTTCTACCAGATAAATCTTATTTAGTTTAAATCTTAGGCTGAAAACCCCTTGTTGAGATGTTTTATCGGTCCCAATACTTTTGTTCCCTTCAAATACTTCAATTTTAACATCACTCAGGGCATCTTTGGTGTTGTTGTATATTCTGCCCCTGAGCTGAAAATAACCTTCCTGCCCTATGATATTAGCTGAAGAGAATAATAAAATTATCGCTACCAGGATTGCTTTTCGATTCAATTTTTTAAGTTTCTTGGTTATAATTAACATTGAAAATACCATTTCAAAACAAATAGTAAAATATACCTGATAAAGCATATTCCAAATTTTTATGCCTTTCAGGCTCTAATATAAGAACAAATATATAAGAAAAAAATAAGAATACCTGATTGAAAATGTTATTCCATGCTCTGATTCAGATAAATATTTGATAAAACAGACAGATTCTAAAAAGTAAAAGATTCTATTCTTTAGTCTGCTCCGAAAAGTCAATATTTCTGTAAGCAGAATTGTAGCTGACTGGCAATCATGAACCTACAGGCGCACCCGTAAATTATACAACATGTTGTTTATGAGGATTTTATACATAAAACAAAATGTTACATGTACTTTTCGGAGTGCACTCACATTTTGATTGTTGCTTTGGAAAATAACTATAGATTTTCATTTATATCACAGCTAATTTTTTTTGACTAAATAGAATTTTGTTTATCAGCTGGTTAAATTTTATAATAAATCGTGTAATTATTCAATTAATCAGATAACATCATTTAATTACAAAATTAGACCAACAAGATGGTTTAACAACAGCATCAATGATTAGGTCTTAAAATCAGCCTGATTCTTAGAAACATTATCTCGAAAAAAAATTGTGAATCAGGGTAATCAAGCAAAAATATACCAACTCTTTTTTGTAATTTTGATTATTTTCCATGTAACCCGTCAATTTTTATCACAAAAAATAAATTTCTGTATTTTAAAAAAAAGTCATCATGAAAAATCTTTTAATAATGCGCCATGCCAAGTCTGATTGGGAGGACAGTTCGCTTGCAGATTTTGACAGACCACTTAACCATCGTGGTAATAAAGCTGCTCCACTTATGGGGAATGAACTAGTTGTCAGAAACAAAATCCCTGATTTAATCATATCTTCTCCGGCAAACAGAGCAAAATCAACTGCTGAAAAAGTTGCTGAACATTCTGGATATCAATTAGATATTCAGTTCGAAAAAGATTTTTACTTTGGTTATATTGATGAAATAATCAACATCATAAAAAAAGCTGATAAAACGAAGCACCGTATTATGGTTGTTGGTCATAATCCTACGCTTGAATCGCTTATTGCAACGTTATGCAAAAACCCTGTG
>JARGGF010001031.1 GCA_029210905.1 Bacteroidales bacterium
AATAAAGAAAACGGGGTTCCGTTTTTTTTTGCTCTTTTTTACAATATCTTAAAAATAAGAGTGCAAAGTTACAAAATGAGTTATAAAATAAAATTTCAAAAGCCAGTATATAATTGATTTATAAATAATTGCAAATTGGGTGGATAATCTTCTGGATTCACAGAAAATTCTTAACGAATTGACTGTCATATTAAAAGCCGCCCATTTGCAAGTGATTGCAGAGGGCGGTTTTTCTTTTATACCCGCCTTTATAATTAAAAAAGTTACACAAAAGTTATACACTAAATTTTTATGAAGGTAAGTATCTTTATTAGAAACAATTACGTTAATAAAAACAATGAGTGTTGCATAAACCTCAGAATCTTTCTCAATGGGAAATATTTTTATCTTCCACTTGATATTTATTGTAAACCTGATGATTTTAATCCATTGACGCAAAGAGTAACAAAAGGGATCCACAGGAATCTTTATAACCATATTATCAAAAATGCTCTTGGAAGTGCTTCAAATATCTTTTTAAGGTATAAGTTTCAAAAGCGAACTTTAACCAGGGAAGTTTTTGAAAATGAATTCAAGAATCCTGCTACAATTACAGATTTTTATGCCTTTATGGAAGACCAGATTAAAAAGAGGAGAGGGGAGATTACGGATACTTCCATTAATCAACATCTGGCAACCTTAAGCAAGATGAAAAAATTCAAACCAGAATTATTACTTGTCGAAATAGACGAAAACTATATTGTTGAGTATCAGAAATTTCTAAAGTTCAAGTTAAAGAATAAAACCAGCACAATAAATAATTCACTTAAAATCATCAAAGTATATGTAAACAAGGCGATTAAGCTAGAATTGATTAGTAGTTCACCGTTTAAATATTTCAAATTTAAACGTGAAAAAACTTATCCTGAGTTCCTTTCTGAAAATGAACGTGATGCACTTATTCAATTATACCAGGAACAAACTTTGACAAAAAAACATCAGAATGTTTTGAGATGGTTTCTTTTTGGATGTTTTACAGGGCTCCGCATCAGTGATCTTCGGTTGGCAAAACATGAGGATATAGCTAATGGAATACTAAGTATAAGACCTTTAAAAACACTCAATGTTAATAATAGAAGGGTAGATATTCCTCTTTGTACATTTGCAAAAAATCTAATTAAAGATGAGAATACTCTCAGATTAAAGGGCCCGCTTTTTCAATGCATTTCCGAACAAAAGATGAATAAAAATATAAAAGAGGTAGCTTCAATTGCAAAAATTGATAAAGACATCAGCTTTCACACCGCCAGGCACACCTTTGCATCTTTATTTCTCAAAAAAAGTACAAAAGCAAATGGAATTTTAATTCTCCAGCAGCTCTTGGGTCATTCAAACATTGAAACCACCATGGTTTATTCGCATGTACTAAATGAGGATGTAAAAGAAGCTATGGCAGAATTTGACAAATAAAAAAAAGCCGGATAAAACCCGGCTTCTATTTTTTAGATATTTATTTTTTAAGTTTACTATTATTTCCGGCACCGCCACTCGATAAACCGCCCCTGTTTAAGAATTTATAGAATGATACTATTTTTGGCTTCAGTGTAAAAATAATATCTTCCTGCAAATTAAGCTTATGCATAAAACTATACTCATAAGTAAATAATGCATTTTTTTCTTGAATAATAATATCATTGGTTCCAGTAACCTCATAAGTAAATTGCAAAAATTTATTTATTGCAAAATCAAAATCTGCAATTATTACCGGGTCTTTTTGAACTTGAACCGCATCAGTCTGAGCAATTATTTCGGTTTGATTACCATCAAATTGAAATGTTTTTGCCTCTGCTGTCTGCAAGAGAATCACACTCATTAGTGCGAATAGGAATAGAAGTTTTTTCATTGTATCAATTTTTGTTTAAATTTTATACAAAGATCCAAACAAAAAAATGCCCTGAAAAGGACATTCAACTTACATTATTTTCCAGTACTCCCTATTTTTGAAGTTGACATAAATTTGTCTTGCCAAAAAACTGTCTTGGCATTAATTTGGCAACTTGTCTTTTTAATGCTTTTGCATTGGCTGCGCTGGAACTAGCCTAAGGCTATTTGGATTATACCTGAATTTTGCTTCTGGATGGGTTACATAAGGTTTTTTCTCAGCAATCATTCTCACACGATTAAGATAGAATACGCCTTTGCTCTCGAATTTCACATAAACATCAATCATTACCATCGAATGGAAATCAATTCTTTGTATTTCCCATTTTTCAAATTCAGGGATATATAGATTATTTA
>JARGGF010001032.1 GCA_029210905.1 Bacteroidales bacterium
AAAAAAAGCTTAAATATTCAATGGCATTTTTGTTTTTTAGTGCCGAAGAACTTGGGTTATTAGGATCAAAATATTACGTTGAACATCCTGTTTTTCCATTATCTAAAATTAAATTTTTGGTAAATCTTGATATGGTTGGTAGTGGGGACAATGGGATTAAGGTAGTGAATGGCACCATATTTCGCAGCGAATTTGACACCCTTGTTGCGCTGAACAAGAAAAATAATTTTTTACCAGATGTTTTCATACGTGGACCTGCAGCTAACAGCGACCATTTTCCATTTTATGAAAAGGGCGTGAAAAGCTTTTTTATTTATACAATGGGTGAGTATAGCGAATATCATTCAATTTTTGATAGAGAAAAGGACTTACCGCTTATAGAATACGAAGATTTGTTTAAATTACTTGTTGGATTTTCCGGTTCTTTGTAAGTAATTGTATTATAATGTATTATTTTACAGCAGATTAATTTTTTTGTTATCCTAAAGAGTTTTGTTTTCTAATTGTTAATAAAATTAATATGAGTGGAAAGCTTTACATTGTCCCCACACCAATAGGAAATCTTGAAGACATTACTTTTCGGGCAAAACGCGTCTTAAGTGAAGTGGATCTGATTCTTGCTGAGGATACCCGGAAAACAGGACTATTGCTAAAACATTATAATATTGAAAACAAGATGGTTTCTCATCATCTGCATAACGAGCATAAAACAGTAAATTCGATTGTTGAAAAATTGACCTCAGGGCTTAATATAGCTTTAGTTTCTGATGCGGGAACTCCTTCAATTTCTGATCCTGGTTTTCTGTTGGTTAGGGAGTGTGTTAAAAATAATTTAGAGGTAGAAACACTTCCTGGGGCTGTGGCTTTTATTCCGGCACTTGTAAACTCAGGCTTGCCTTCGGAAAAGTTTTGTTTTGAAGGATTTTTGCCGCAAAAAAAAGGCAGACAAAAAAGATTACTGCAACTGCAGGATGAAACACGTACAATGATTTTTTATGAATCGCCCCATAGGTTGCTTAAAGCTTTGGAACAATTTTCAGAAATATTTGGAAATGAGCGGCAAGCATCTGTTTCTCGAGAGCTGACAAAACTATTCGAAGAGAATGTAAGAGGTACTTTGCAAGAATTAATTAGTCATTTTAAAGAAAAAAATATAAAAGGAGAAATTGTAATTATTGTTGAGGGGAAAAATTAATTTGACAATTTCACGTTTATTGTAGATGAATTATATTAAAACGAACATTAAAGTTAAAATTATGAAAAATTTATTATTGTTAATGCTTATTCCACTTTTTCTGGTTGCCTGTGGTGGTGGCAGCGATGTTGAAAAACTAAGAGCTGAAAGAGACAGTCTTGAGGCCCTCTCTCAAAATAAAGATCAAACCATTAATGATTTCATGAAGTCTTTTAACGAAATTGAATCTAATCTTGAAACAATTAAGCAAAAAGAACAAATTATCTCTTTAAAAGCTCATGGAGATATTGAATTGGATCAGACTGCAAAAGATAAAATTAATGATGATGTGCTTGCCATATATGAGTTGATGAAAAAAAACAAGGAAACAATTGCAGGATTGGAACGCAAACTTAGAAAAGCTCAAATTAACTCATCTGAATTTCAAAAAATAATAACCAGGATGCAAGAAGAAATTCGTCGAAAAGACGAACAAATTGAAAGTATGAAAAATGATTTGGTTAAACTGAACATAAATATTGATCAGTTAAATCAGGACATTGCTGAATTAAATTCAGATTTGGATACCTTAGCCAAAACAACAGAAAAGCAGGGCGAAATTATTGACATGCAGGACGAAAAACTCCACAAGGCATATTATGTTTTTGGAACTAAAAAAGAACTAAAAGAGCATAAAGTTATTACTTCCGAAGGTGGTTTTATTGGCCTTGGAAGAATGCAAAAGTTAATGGAGAATTTTAACAAGGATTATTTTACAGTAGTAGATAACAGAACATTGAAGTCTGTACCTTTATTTGCTAAAAAAGCTGAGTTAATCACCTCTCATCCATCGTCTTCATATTATTTTGCAGGTGGCGATAATATTGATAGTCTTGTCATCAAAAATCCAGGTGAATTCTGGAGTGTCTCAAAGTATTTAGTTATAATGGTGAATTAACTAACATCTAAATTTATATTGCTAACACGCTGGGCGACCTCAAGATTCACCCAGCGTGTTTTTTATTATTTTCAATCCGAAGGTAGCTATTCCTGAATAAATATTAAAACATAATTTTAGTATCTTTGCTGAACCAAATT
>JARGGF010001033.1 GCA_029210905.1 Bacteroidales bacterium
CAAAGGGTGTTTAATGTGGCTCATGTGAGCCCTTATCTGGTGTGTCCTTCCTGTTTCAAGTTTACACTCCAGCAGGCTTACATAATCAAAATGCTCAAGTACTTTATAATGGGTAACTGCATGTTTTCCATATTCTCCCTCAGGAAAAACATGCATTATTTTTCTATTTTTTAAATTTCTACCAATATGGCCGGTAATTGTCCCTTCTTTTTCATCAAAACTACCCCAAACCAGTGCTATGTATCTGCGGTTAATGGTGCGATCAAAAAACTGTTTCGAAAGCTTTGTTTTTGCCTCTTCGGTTTTGGCAATGAGTAAAATACCCGACGTATTTTTGTCTATCCGGTGAACTAGGCCTGGCCTTGGATCATCACCTGAAAACAGGGGCAGGTTTTTTAAGTGAAAGGCCAGGGCGTTAACTAGCGTTCCACTGTAATGTCCATAACTGGGGTGCACTACCATCCCGGGTTTTTTATTGATAATAATAATGTCGTCATCCTCGTACTGGATATCAAGGGGAATGTCTTCTGCAATAATTTCAATTTCCCTGGGAGGATAATCAAATACAATAGTTACTACATCTTCGGGCCTGACTTTGTAATTGGCCTTAACTTCTTTGTCGTTTACCAATATATTGCCTGCTGTTGCTGCTTCCTGTATCTTGTTTCTTGAAATATTTTCAAGTTTATTATTAAGCCATCTGTCAATACGCAATGCCGACTGACCTTTATCAACCACATACCTGTAATGTTCAAATAATTGACCGTCTTCTTCTTCTTCCTCTTCCTTCATTATTGATACCTGCCTTGTTATTTTAATTTAATTATTTTTTGGGTGTAGTTGATTGCATTACTCTTATCAGACAAGCGAAGCAAATAAATTCCTTCGTTTAGGTTCGATAAATCGATAGTAGATTGGTTTTGATAAATTAATTGGTGTACAATTTCTCCGGACAAATTAAAAATTTGAACATTAATCTTTTGATAACCAGGTAAATTGCTGATATTAATTGTTATTTCGTCTCTGGTAGGATTTGGAAAAACAACCACCTTGGGATTTAGTTTAACAATAGCGGGTTCAATCAATGTAGTAAGTTTTTTGCCAAAAAATGGCCGAATCATCAAAGCTGCCTTAAAATTTGAATTCTCCCAAAAGCCGTTTAGGTTAAAAAAGATGTTTTCATTTCTTTCTCGGTTAAGGTCGAGCCCCAGATTAAGCATATCCGAAGTTGTTTGTATCCATCCTACATAAAATACCCGATTGAGCACCAGTGTGGTATCATCAATAAAGTAAGTGTGAAATTTATTGAGTTCGTTTTCGTATTCAGGTTGAACTGCTTCTCGCTGGTAAATGATTTTTCCGGGTACGCCATTGTTATCATCCCAAATGGTAAGGTAAAAATATTTTTGACTTTTATTATTCAAGCTTCTGCTAAAGTACATTTGAATGGCTTTAAGCGTATCTTGCTTAATGCAATCAAATTTATAGGCTAGTTGCGCATTTTGAGCCCCATCGCCGGTAAAGCCATAACTTGCTTCGGCTGTTCCGTCATCATATGCATAATAATCATAAAATCGCTGAATATATGAAACCTCATTATTGGGTTTAAAGTCGAAATCATCAGTAACAATTCTCCCTTTTACTGTATAACTTGCCGAATCTGTTGTATTTGTCAGGAATGTATAGGTAAATGGTGGATTAAACTGCCTGGTTTCATTTGGGTTGATATCGTATGCTCCTCCAAATAATGTGTCATTAGGTTCATTACCGGAATTGTCGTAGAAAACAAAATACAAACTATCAACCAGACGTGGGATATTGTCATTATTTTTATAATATGAATTTACATTTGTGGCCAACTCCTGAGTAGGGCTTAACAAAAAGTGCTTCCAAGGCATTGATTCATAGCGCTTTAAATGTGAGGCCATTGGGTAAATGAAGGAAATGTCCTTGGGGTTTAAATCAGAGGCACTTCTACCTGTGTTTAGATATACATAATCAATATGCCAATGATCAACATTTATTACTTCACTGGGCTCTTTATTGCTTGATAAACTTACAATGTTACGAAACCTGAATCTAAAACCTTTTTTTAAATATTTATCTTCATTTATTTGGATAATATTTTGCACAAAAATAGAATCCTGATGGTTTTCTTCGTTCCATACCCTGAACCAAATCCTGGACCAAACTGAATCTGTTGGGGAATAAAATTCTAAAAACAATGTATCTCCCAGTTCCGGATTATCTCCGCGCCCTTTTGGCTCTGTA
>JARGGF010001034.1 GCA_029210905.1 Bacteroidales bacterium
AAAATTAAACAGATGAAACAAGACGAATTCAGAAAATATGCTACCAAACATTTTGGAATTAGTAGTATATCATTAGATAAATACGAAGCAGTATACAATAATTATATATCTCCTACAATTATCGAAGAGCGTCAGTTAAACATCGCCTCAATGGATGTATTCTCGCGCTTAATGATGGACAGGATTATTTTTCTGGGAGTGCCAATTGATGATTATGTTGCAAATATTATACAGGCACAGTTGCTTTTCTTAGAGTCTACTGACCCAAGCAAAGATATCCAGATTTATTTTAACACCCCGGGAGGATCAGTTCATGCCGGATTAGGCATATATGATACCATGCAATACATTGGGCCAGACATTGCAACAATTTGTACAGGTATGGCAGCTTCAATGGGTGCTGTATTGCTTACTGCAGGTACAAAAGGCAAACGTTCGGCCTTAAAGCATTCAAGGATAATGATTCATCAGCCCATGGGAGGTGCCCAGGGGCAGGCTTCGGATATGGAGATTACTGTGCGTGAAATCATGAAGTTAAAAAAAGAACTTTATCAAATAATCGCACATCACTCAGGCAATGATGTAGAAAAAGTAGAACGAGATTCAGATCGTGATTACTGGATGTCTTCAGATGAAGCCAAAGAATATGGAATGATTGACGAAGTTTTATTTAGAAATAATAGCAAATAAGGCCACTGGTCTATACAATTTTCATGAAAAGTATAAAGAAAATGTAATTTTAAGCATCTTTCTTTGTACTTTTGTTTTTTAAAGCATATACAAAAACGAATCAAGGTAATGGATAAATGTTCATTTTGCGGGAGAAGTAAAAAAGATGTAAATATTCTAATAGCAGGGGTTTCAGGACATATCTGTGACAGTTGTATTGATCAGGCCCATCAAATTATTCTTGAGGAGTTCAAGCAAAAAGAAAGCTTCGATATTAATTCCATTAAGTTATTGAAGCCCAAAGAAATAAATGCATTCCTGGATCAATATGTGATTGGACAGGACGAAGCAAAAAAAGTACTTTCAGTTGCTGTATATAATCACTATAAGCGCCTGGCTCAAAAAGACACCAAAGATGATGTGGAAATAGAAAAATCCAACATTGTTATGATTGGCGAAACCGGAACAGGTAAAACCCTTTTAGCCAGAACTATTGCTAAAATGCTCCACGTTCCATTTACCATTGTTGATGCTACGGTATTAACAGAGGCCGGATATGTTGGTGAAGACATTGAAACCATACTTACCCGCCTGCTTCAGGTGGCTGATTATGATGTACAGGCTGCTGAAAAGGGAATTGTTTTTATTGATGAGATTGATAAAATATCCAGAAAAAGTGATAACCCTTCTATAACCCGCGATGTTTCAGGAGAAGGGGTTCAGCAGGGATTGCTTAAATTGTTAGAAGGTTCAGTTGTAAATGTTCCGCCACAAGGTGGGCGTAAACATCCTGACCAAAAGATGATTCCCGTAAATACCAGGGACATCCTGTTCATAGCTGGCGGTGCTTTTGACGGTATTGAGCAAAAAATAGGCAACCGCCTTAATACCAAAATGGTAGGCTATTCAGCAAGTAAAGATAAAGATCTTATTGATAGAGGAAACTTATTGCAATACATTGCACCACAAGATCTTAAAGCTTTTGGTTTAATACCTGAAATAATTGGACGTTTACCGGTTCTTACCTACTTAGAATCACTCGATCGCGAAACACTGAAAAATATTTTAACAGAACCTAAAAATTCCATTCTTAAGCAATACGAAAAATTGTTTAGAATGGATGGCATTGAACTTACTTTCGATAAAAAGGTACTGGATTTCATTGTTGATAAGGCCGTTGAATTTAAGCTTGGTGCACGTGGTTTGCGTTCAATTTGCGAGGCAATTATGGTAGACGCCATGTACGAAATGCCTTCGACCAAAGAAACAGCCTTGCATATTACTCTTAATTATGCAAAAAAAAGAATTAGTACTACAAATATGAAAAAATTAAGGGTTGCATAACTTCTCTTGCTATGATCTGGTAGCGCGCTTTTTTGTATAATGTATAATACCCTGAAAACTAATATTTTGTTTGATCAGCTGCTTAGCAGATCTCTAACAGGTAGCTACTAAAAACTAGCTTTGCTTTTCATGAAAATATTCGCATAGTAATTGGAAACAAATAACATAGTTGTTTGCGGGACTGTTATGTAGCGCAGCTTTCCAAGCTGCGATTTAACCACAGCTTTGGAAAGCTGTGCTACCTGAGTGTTTTCAAA
>JARGGF010001035.1 GCA_029210905.1 Bacteroidales bacterium
CATAGTAACCATAATAAAATTAAAATGTTGTTTATCCATGCTTTCAAATGCATCCAAAATTAAATGAACACCTTTATCAGGATGCATCCTACCAACAAAAACGAGGTTAATTTTTGTGTTTGATTTTTGTGTTTGCTCAAAACCATCCATAAACCCTGAATTTATCCCTTGGGGGATTATACTGGTATTGTTTAAACCATTGATTTTAAAAACGGTATCAAGCCAGTTGGCTATAGCTATATTCTGATTTGAATAGCTTTTTAAAATCTGTAACTGTTTAATTTTGTTGGAGACTATATGCAAGGCTGGCCATTTATTACCTATTGGACTTTTAATGATTAGTTGATTGATGAAGCCTGCTGTTAATTTACTTTTTCCTTTTGAAAATTTTCTATTTTCTTTAATAAAACATGACAGACATCTTTGACTTTCAACAAATCCATTGCATTGTCCTTCACCATGCAACAATAAATCGCCTTTCACACAAAATGTACTTCCAAGGTGGGCTGTGAAAACAGTTTTTATACCCAATACAGCAGCCATTTTTAAGTGTACGGCATGGAGCGAGCGGCTTAATGAGTGCATATGAAAAATATCAGGCTTAAGCTGTTTTAAAAGCGATTCAAATTCGGGCAGGCCCGTTGGAATTTCTAATCCATTTAATTCTTTGGTACTAATTTTTAGAGGAACCGAAAAAGTATAAATTTGTATACCATCAAATTCATAAATGGATGAAGGCTTTGCAACCGCCGGAATAATCACGGAGACTTTGTAGCCCAGTTGTATCAATTCTTTTGACAGGTTAAGCACATAGGTTTCGGTTCCGGCACGATGGTCGGGATAAAAACTTGAAAGAGCGAATGTTATCTGTATTGGATGGTTCAAATGCTTTAAGCTTTCTTGAAAAAAAATTGGTTTTCTTTTGAATAATATTCATCGAGTTCAAATGAATATTTTGACAGAGCAGGGATAATTTCCTCTACTTTCGATAATCCTATAATTTGTGGATGGGTCTCAATTTGGATCTTTTTAATACCCTGATAATCTTTTATCATGCTTATTAATTCATACTCAAACCCTTCAACATCTATAATTAAAAATGTTGGAGATATATCCCTTATTAAATTATTCACATTAATGTTTTTAACCTGGATATTTAGTAGGTTCTTTGATTTAAATGGAATTAATGATGAAGACCAAAAATTCTTTTTGTCAATGTAAAAAGTAGTTTCTGCTTCCTCTTTCCCCACCGAATTGTAAATTACATTTGGATGAATATTATTTAAATTAAAAACTTTAGTATGATAACTTTCTAAAAAAGGATTTGCTTCAACACTGGTTACATTTTCCTGGCCTACGATTTTTGAACAATAAATTGCAATAAACCCCAGCCCTGTGCCTATTTCAAGCACAATATCAGTACTATCTAAGTTCTTTTTAATTATTTCAATTTCACCGGTTTCATAATCTTTGCGGATCATGTGGTCTTTAACATTAAAGGACCAATTTTTATCCATAATTAATTTTACACCAGCAATCTGAATTACAGGGTTTATTGCTATTTGTAAGAAATATAAAACCTTTTTATAAACCCGCTTGAAATGCCACTTAATAGAGGATAATAACTTCATACTTATGGTTTCTTTAATATAGAAATGGTATCATAAGATAATTGAATGCTGGATAAAAATCTCCTCAAAAATGGAAGTTTTACCAAAAATCTGTTTATAATGTATTTCTGCTTATTAAAGGTATACACTTTACCATTTTCATCAGCAATACTTTTCCCTGGCATAGTAAAATTAGGGACTTTTAAATATTTTTCCTTAAAATTAAATTGGTCCCATTCCAGACTTTCCCAGAGGCAAAATTCAAAATCCAATTCACATTCTTCGCTTAAGGCCTTTATCCCTTCAGGATAAATTCGCCAGCAATCTACAGGATCTTCATGATAGTGCCAGCTAATAGGATTAATTGTAATGATATGCCCTCCTGGCTTTACTATCCTTTTCAGCTCATTTAACCAAACCCAGGGCTTTTTAACATGTTCAAGTACCTGACCCGAAATTACAATATCGAAATAGTTTTCGGCTATTGGAAATGAATACTCATTTGTTGATTGAAAATGATTTTGTTCAAGCGGTTTATTATTGGGACTATCCACCAATTCAAGAGTGAACCAGTCCAATTCAAAATTTTTCCTTATTTCCTTCTGATATGCTGATATTCCACTAAAGCCAATCTCTAGAACTTTTTGTCCGTCGTT
>JARGGF010001036.1 GCA_029210905.1 Bacteroidales bacterium
AAAAAGACGGGAAATTAACTACCATTGAAGGAGCAAAAGAATTGGCCTTCATTTCTGATAAGACCCTGAAAGAATTAAATCACCCGGGATATGTAGTTATGAATGGCAAGTTTAAAGATGTATTGCCAAAGTTCTTGCCAGGTTCCATGCCATTTGATTTTGTGTTTATCGATGGGCATCACGACAAAGTAGCCACACTGGAATATTTTAACATCATTTATCCTTATTTGTCTAAAAAAGCTGTAGTAATTTTTGACGATATCAATTGGTCAAAAGGTATGCAAATAGTGTGGAAAGAAATTTACAATGATCAAAGAATAAAAATGAGTTTTGATTTGTACAAATGGGGAATTTGTCTGATTGATAAAACTGCATTTGTTGATAAAATGAAGTGTTACAAGTTAGTTGTTTGAATTTTTTTAATAATTTGCCGGGACTTTATTTCGATTTTTCCCAGGTAGATGGTTGCTTGTTATGGGTCACTGGTCACTTGTAATTAGTTATTGATTAAATGTCCTTTCAGACAAATAACAAATAACATTATAACAATAACAATATAAATAAACCACTACAAAACGATTGATTATAAGTTAGGATCTTTAAATTTAATCCTTTAATCAATCTTAATTTCCACTTTTTGCAAAAAATCAATGGCTTTATGTATAGCCTTATACATCACCTGATCCTCTTCCATAAAATCAACCTCTTTTCTAAATTGATCTAAAAACTCCTGAAGAAATGGAGAGGTTTTCATTGGTTTTCTGAACTCAATGGCCTGTGCAGCGTTCAGCAGTTCAATTGCAAGTATTCTTTCAAGATTATCAGCCACCCTTAATAATTTTGTGGCTCCATTGGCACCCATACTTACATGATCTTCCTGCTCATTCGATGAAGGGATTGAATCAACAGAGGATGGTGTGCACAACTGTTTGTTCTGGCTAACTATTGAAGCTGCAGCGTATTGTGGAATCATAAATCCTGAATTTAAACCAGGTTTGGCTACCAGAAATTCAGGAAGATTTCTCCAGCCTGATATTAATCTGTAAACCCTTCGTTCAGAGATGCTTCCTAGTTCTGCAAGTGCAATGCATAAAAAGTCAAATCCCAAAGCAAGTGGTTGTCCATGAAAATTTCCACCAGAAACAATTAAATCCTCATCGGGGAAAATGGTTGGGTTATCGGTAACTGAATTAATTTCTGTCATAATAATTGACGAAACATAAGCAATGGTATCCTTTGAAGCACCATGTACCTGAGGGATACACCTGAATGAATATGGATCCTGCACATGTCTTTTATATCTTGTAATTAATTCGCTACCTTCCAGTATTTTACGAAAATTTTCAGCCGTTTTGATTTGTCCCTTGTGCGGACGTATTTGCTGAATGGCATCCAAAAAAGGATCAATTCTTCCATCAAAGGCTTCGAGCGAAATTGCTGCAATAATATCTGCCAATCTTGAAAGTCGTCTGGCTTTGAGTAATGCCATAACGCCATGCGAGCTCATAAATTGGGTGCCGTTCAATAATGCCAGCCCCTCTTTAGATAATAGTTCAATCGGTTTCCACCTGAATCGTATCAGTATATCAGCCGAGGGTTGTTTTTTTCCGCCATATCTTACTTCTCCAAATCCTATTAAAGGCAAAAAAAGGTGTGCCAGTGGCGACAAATCACCAGAAGCCCCTAATGACCCCTGCTGATAGACAACCGGTAAAATATCATTGTTGTAAAAATCCAGAATTCTTTCAACGGTTTTTAATTGAACTCCTGAATGACCGTATGAAAGGGCCTGTGCTTTAAGCAGTAGCATCATTTTTATGGTTTGGGCATCCACCTCGTCACCAGTGCCACAAGCATGCGATTTTACCAGGTTTTCCTGCAGTTTCGTCAGTTGATCACGCGTGATAGTATGATCATGCAATGCCCCAAAACCTGTTGTAATGCCATAGATTGGTTCATCAACTTTTTCCATTTTCTCGTCAAGATACTTTCTGCAAGCTATTATTTTATTCTTGGCATCATCAGATAAGCGGATTTCTGCATTTTCCTGAATAATTTTTTGGAGGGTCTCAAAATTTAAAACCTCTGTTGAGATATAGTGTATGTAAGCCATTGTATTTTAATATATTATTGAATTAATTTATATGCTGAAAAATGTTCCCAAAGGTATCATTTTCACAATAATTTTATGGGTTGAATTGATTTTAAAAGTTTTCAAATTTGATGGATCATACGGATTATTGAGATTATCAATGTAGATATC
>JARGGF010001037.1 GCA_029210905.1 Bacteroidales bacterium
TATGGCTTAACAGCCTCGATAGTTCCCCTTTGGCGTAGGGAAATTCGGACTGTCTCTCAATGATAAACTCATTGAGAGTCAATACTTTGTGGTAATTCATAATTTAGCTTTTTAGGTATGTTCTTTTATTTCTCTTAGTTGCCGTAAAATTAAACAATTTTAAATGAACATTTTCTGATTATTTGACATACTTGATAAATATCATATAAATTGATTTTGAGACAGATAGATTATCTTGACATTAGTGATACTCTGAAGCTGAAAGATGTTGCTATTTTAAAATCTTATTGTTAATTTGAAGTGTATTATTACATTTGCAACTCATTTATATTGCAAAGATATTATGGCTCTTATTTACAAATTTGGTGGCGCTTCGGTTAAGGATGCTGATTCAATAAAAAATATTGTTAATATTTTAAATTCTTGTGACGAAAATTTGATTATTGTAGTTTCTGCCATGGATAAAATGACCAGGGCATTACATCATATTGCCGATCTTTATTTTTCTGGAAAAAAAACCGATCTGGAGTTTAAGCAGATTGTTAAATTCCATCAAAATATAATTAATCAGCTTTTCGGAGAAAAAAATACTGATACTCTTCACAAATTTAACGAAATCTCATTAGGACTATTTGTTCGCATGGGTAAGGAGCCATCTCTGGTATTTGACTATGATTACGACCAGATTGTTCCATTTGGAGAATTGTTTTCTGCATTTATTATAAGTGAATATTTAAAACATAAAGGTGTAGATAATTCATTATTAGATATACGTAAATTATTAAAAACAGACAGTACTTTCCGTGATGCAAAAATAGATTGGGAAAAATCAGAAAGTCTCGTTAATTCAGCGTTAAATTTTGACGAAAACAGGATTTATATTACTCAGGGATTCATCGCCTCTAATGAAAAGAATCAAATGACCACACTTGGTTTGGAAGGCTCTGATTTTACTGCTGCTGCTCTTGCATTTATAGTAAATGCTGAGCATGTGGTGGTTTGGAAGGACGTTGAAGGGGTTTATAATACAGATCCAAAAGAAGCAGAAGAGGTTACAAAACTGGATGCAATATCATATCAGGAGGCGGTTGAACTGGCTTACTATGGAGCCAAAGTAATTCATCCTAAAACGATTAAGCCCCTTCAGAATAAAAACATTCCATTGTATGTTAAATCTTTTCTAATGCCTGGTTCTGAAGGCACTGTTATTGCAAATTCCACTCCAAATAAAACGGGTGTGTTACCGGATGTGCCAGTTTTTATAACTAAGAACAACCAAATTCTTATTTCTATTGCACCTAACGATTTTTCTTTCATTGCTGAAGATAATTTAGGTCATATTTTTTACATACTGGCTAAAAATAGGGTGAAAGTCAATTTAATGCAAAATTCTGCAATCAGTTTTTCTATTTGTGTAGATTACCAGAGCGAACGTATTCTTGAGGTGATAAAAGAATTAAGAAAAAATTACAAAGTTCTTTATAATGAAGGACTTACATTGATTACTGTTAGGCATTACGATGATGCTACTATTTCAAAGGTCACTCAGGATAAGAAAGTATTAGTACAGCAAAAGAGCAGACATACTGCTCGTTTTGTAGTACAATAGAACCGGCTTGATAAAAATACCAGCAGGGGTTTTGTAATGCCTTACTATTCTTGAAATGCTATTTAGTATTTTCCGATGTCGTTGAAATGTCTGCAAATGCGTTTACAATTTTATAAGCAAGAAATTCAGCTAATTTATAATCTGATTCCTTTGTCCATCCTGCGATATGTGGACTGAAAATGACACTGTCGCTATCAATTAAATATTGTAAAGGTTCAGGTAATGTTCCATAATGCAATTTTTCAAAACTTGACTTTTCATACTCTAAAACATCTAGTGCAGCACCTAATACAATTCCTCTCTGCATTGCTTTTGTTAAGTCCTCGGTTTTTACTACTTTCCCTCTGGCCGTATTAATCAGGTAAATATTTTTCTTGAATTGTTTAAGGAAATTGTAATCAACCATATAATAGGTTTCCTCTGTTAATGGAACATGCAGACTTAAAATATCTGCTTCAGCAAATATTTCATTTATGGTAGATTCTTGAGCATAGTTATCTCCGTAGCTCGACTTATATTTATCAAAGGCCATTACTTTTGCACCAAAACCACTTACTTTTCTGGCAAAGGCTCCGCCTGTGTTTCCATATCCAATAATTCCTATTGTCTTTCCGCCAATTTCAAGTCCTCGGTTTGCTTCCCTTTTCCATATT
>JARGGF010001038.1 GCA_029210905.1 Bacteroidales bacterium
TTCTTTCGGTACTTTTATGGAATAATATCCCGATTCATCAGCGATTTCCCTCAGCACTTTTAAAATGTTGACCATTGCATCATCATTAAAAGTAATGTGCGAATAGTAACCCTTTCGCAGCGGATAAAACTGCGGCCATCCGCCATTGTCATATTGTGCTTCAAGTATATAATTTAATCCGGCTAAAAATGCATTCTTATACTTTTCATCAGGCTGTTGCCTATAAACTTTCGAAAGAAATGTCATTTCCATATAGGTGGCACCATTATCAATTGTGCAGCCTTTTGTTGAACTTTTAAGTTTAAGTAAATCTTCCTTTTGCTTGTCAGTCAGTGTTTTATACATGGCTGTATTTTTGGGCCAACCACCAATATTACGCTGAAAAAGCAGTACATTATCCGCAATTTGTTTCGCTTCATGTGTTCCAAACCATGCCGTGTCATCACTCATAACAATTTGCTCCCATGAATGGTCCATTTTTTGAGCAATGGCATTTAAAGCAATAAGCACTGAAATTAAAAACGTAAGTCCTGTTTTTCTAATATGATAATTCATCTTATATTTTAATTAATTTAAGTGTCCTTAATTTAGTTTTTACAAAGTAGAGGCCTTTTTTTAAGTCAGAAATATCAATTTTTTCATTTAAAGAATTTATAGTTGCCGTTTTAACCAATTTCCCCTCTGTCGAAAAAATAAAAACTTCATTTTCATCACCTGATACCGAAAAGTTGAAATAATCCATGGCCGGATTCGGAAATAGCAAGAAAGCCTCATTTTCAATATTTAAAAAACCAGTTGATAAAGGAATACCTGTTTCAAAACAGCCCAGGTCTGGTTTTGCATCATTATATTCAATCCCTTCGATGATGGTACCGGCATCAATTAATGGTGAAGCAGGCTGTGTTTGCAGATGCATAAAATCAATTATGGGAAGCTTTCCATCCACTGCTCTTCTGCCAGCTACTCCAGAGGTATCCGTGCTTATAAAATACTCAGCTAAGGTTGATAAATCATTGGTTTCCAATACAGTGCCTGATTTAAAAGTACTTCCCTGATCACTCAGGCTTATACAATTTTTAACTGTAAATACACTGCCAGTAACATAAACCACGTTGGTTGTACTATTTAACATGTATTCTTTATTTCCATTATCATGTGAAGTACAATTATACAAGGTGATGGAACCGGCATTGCTATTTTGGTCAAAACCCTTACTTTTATTGTAAAAAGAAAGGCATCTTTTCAGAATAAAGTTGTGCGCTAAATCCTTGTTGTCACTACCGCCCATTTTAAAACCATTGCCATTCATGCCAGAGTTTGTGCTGCCATCCAACCAATAATATCCATTCGACCAGGTCCAGCAATTTTCTAAAGTTGTAGTCATTCCATCGGGATATGCGGTACCTGTTGTTTTTAGATAACCGTCCCATCCATCATCGGAATTTAGCCACGAGCGGCATCCCCTGAAAATATTTCCTGTTCCAACCGTAAGTTTTGGTGCAAAACCATCGGCATTGCCACCATCAGAAGTCAGACCATCACCAATATCAGCATTCATGTATGAATCGCAATTTAAAATCAGATTATCAGCAGAGCCATCAACAATTTGAAATCCGGAATCACGGTTTTTAAAAAATTCACAGTATTCAAAAATGTTGTTATTGGAATTTCTTACTATCATTCCATTATCACCAGCACCGGTAATTCTAATTCCTTTGATATGAAGATATTGAGAACCTGAAATTAAGAATCCCTGATTGCTGGAACCTGCCGCCATGGCAGAAAAATCAAACAGAGGTCTTCCATCCGCCGGATACACCGATACGATATCATCCGGATAAGCCATAATCACAATCCTTTTATCAGAAACACCTGTTTTAGTAATAGTTATCCTGTTTTGATAAATATAGGTACCGCTCCTGATAAATATGGTATCTCCGGGATTTGCCAGAATAATTGCCTGAAAAAGATCATTAAAAGGTGAACTTATTGAAGTACCACTATTTGTTGATTTACCATCGGTAGCAAGGTAGTAATTCACAGCAAATGAATTACTTGCAATCAACAAAAATACAACTGTGACATATTTTAAACCAAGCTTAAGCATATGTAGGATATATTTTTGTACAAATGTAATTTTATCTCAAAAAGCAAATACCAAAAAAGAATGGATGGTTTTTCACATCCAGGAATAACGGGCAGTTATTTACTCAAATCTAATCCAATCAATATCAGCACTTCCAGCATTATTTATGATGCCT
>JARGGF010001039.1 GCA_029210905.1 Bacteroidales bacterium
ACTAAGAAATTGTGAGCAATTCAATTTTCGTTACTTCCACCAAAAAGATGAATTGCAACAATTTCTAAATCGGGGTTTAACCTAAGTAAAGCGCTTTTTCGTATCCTCAAATCGCTTAACTTAGGTTAAAATTATTCAGACATGATCGCTATCAAACTATTATTGAAAAGATATATTGAGTTTGGTTCGAAAAGTCAATATTTTTGATTCCATAACATTAGTTATCAGATTATTACTAAGCGACGGGTAAACCTGTCGGTTACATATAAAGTATTTTATAGCTAAAACGAAATTTTACAAGTACTTTCCAGAGTGCACTCAATATTTATCAGCCGAATCAATTGAATTTTAGGGTTTTCGCTCGGTAAGTGATCAAACGGTTTCTTCTTTCAACAAACAAATGCACCTAAAAACAATAACTAAAACAGCGTTTTTGTTTGTTTCTTAATATTGAATGTTCTTACCAGCTTTTTTACATAGAAATTACATCTAATCCTATAAATTGATTTGGTGTGATGTAATGGATGACTAAATTTTAGCTCTTTAAAGTATTCGCTAGGAATTTTTATAAACCTAAAGCCTCAGCAACCAGCTCAGCAATGTCCATTACCCGAATTTGCGCTTGTTTATCTTCCATTTTAATTCCATCGGTAAGCATGGTCATACAAAAAGGACAGGCTGTGGCAATAATTTCAGGACTGACCTCCAGTGCATCTTTGGTACGCAAACTATAAACCTCCATAGCTCCTTTTTCGGCCTCTTTAAACATTTGGGCACCACCAGCACCACAACACAAAGATCGTTGCTTATTTCGCTTCATTTCGGGCAAATTCGCACTAATTTGCTTTAATATTGAACGTGGTGCTTCGTAAATATTATTTCCGCGTCCTAAATAACATGGATCGTGAAAAGTAATTTTTTTATCAGCTAAAAGACTTTTATCTATTTTTAATCTTCCCAGCTTTATCAATGATTCTATAAATTGACTGTGGTGTTCAACCTGATAGTTTCCACCTAAATCAGTATATTCATTTTTTAGGGTATTATAGTCATGAGGATCGCAGGTAATAATTTTTTTAACCTGGTACATATTAAGAGTTTCAATGTTTTGCATAGCCTGCATCTGAAACAAAAACTCATTCCCGGCGCGTCGGGCAACATCACCAGAATCAGTTTCTTCAGGGCCAAGTATTGCAAAATCCACATCGCAATAAGCTAATATTTTTGTAAAAGCCCGTGTTATTTTTTTTGCCCTGTCATCATAGCTTCCCGCTGAACCTACCCAGAACAAATACTCAACCTCTTGATTTGCTGCACTGCATTCGGCCATTGTCCGAACTTGTATTGTTTGACTTTTCTCCATGATATTCTTTGAATAATTACATTATTATCAATTAATTAACTGAGTGTTATTTCAATATCACTGTTTATTTAGGTACAATTCGTTTGACCAATTTGCCCTGTCTGCGGCAGGGTACTGCCAGGGCGCCCCATTGTTTTCAATATTAGTCGACATAGCATTTAGCGGCGAAGGAGCTGATGATTCTTCCATAAACTGGTACCTTCGTAATTCCATAATAATTGAAACAGGATCAATATTTACAGGACATTCAAAGGTGCAAGCATTACATGTGGTACATGCCCAGATTTCTTCTTCAGTAATAAAATCGCGCAAAAGTGTTTTGTCCTCCGCGTTTTTGGTATCATTCTTTTTCAAGGACTTGCCCAATTGTTCAAGACGATCCCTGGTGTCCATTACCACTTTTCTGGGAGATAGTTTCTTTCCGGTTAAATTTGCAGGGCAAACTGCAGTGCATCTACCGCATTCGGTACAAGAATAGGCATCCATCAATGATTTCCAGCTAAGCTCTCTAACGTCTTTTGCACCAAAAGTAGTCACTTCCTGATCGGCAACGTCACTTTCCTGAATTAAACCCATGGCAATTTTAACTTCATTTGTTACCGATTCCATATTTGGCAGGTATGTTAATGGTTTTAATTTGGAATAGAAGACATTTGGAAATGCTAAAAAGATATGAAAATGCTTTGAATAGGGTACATAATTTAAAAAAGCCAGTACACCAATAATATGAAACCACCAGCCCGCTCTTTCAATAAAAATAAGGCCTTGTTCACTTATACCTGAAAAAAGTGGGGCAACCATTCCGCTTATCAGGAAAGCACCAGTTTGATGATAGTTCTCATTTCCAAGTGATTGTAGGATATTATCGGCACTATTCATACTAATAAAAG
>JARGGF010000103.1 GCA_029210905.1 Bacteroidales bacterium
AATTGGTCAAAACCAATTCTTTAATAAGAAAGTAATGAATGAAGATAAAGCAATATCTGAAAAGATATTAATTGAAATTGCTTATTTGTTCAAACCTTTAAAGCAGTTATCAAACGACGTTAGTGTCTATAAATTTTTCAATAAGATTGGGTATAAATTGCCTGCTTCAAATCTTTTCCAGAATGGCTTCTCAGATTTTGTGTCAGACATTACAAGCTTATTATCAAAAGTAAAGACAATCAAGCAATCAATTGATTCTGAAAGTTATTTGGATCTTGTTTTGGAACTTAAAGAGAGTATTGAATCCATTATTTCATTTATTGGTAAATCAGATGGAATTAGAAGAGAAATACAGAATGAGCTAAATAGTTACCCAGAATTTATTAATAATAGTGGAATAAATACACCTATATTCCCTAAAAGATTAATGGATTTCCTCATTTATGAATATTTTAAAAGCAGACAAATAAGAATATTTAGTTTTCTCCATCTATTTGGGCTAGTAGAGAATGAAGAAAGAATGGCATTATATGATTGGGAACCCGCAGAAATTAACCAAAAATATTCCTTAAAGAAAGTTGTATGGGAAAGAGTCCCACAATTTATTATGGAACCTTCAAAAATTGCAGATGAGATATATACATGGAATACGGATTTCGATGGAGAGGAATTCATTAAAAGACTAGAAATACTGCTTAAAGCATTTCTTATACCAGGAGGTATTTATAAACAAAATGATAAAGTTCGGGAATATTATAATAGAGAACTAGGAGCAAAAGAAATTCGCATACCCTTACTGCAGGAAGGAAATTGGCCCGATTCCTACATGGAATTCGATTTAAATATTTTCGATATTCCTGAGATTGTAAAAAATGGGATAACACTTAAGCATGGGCTTGGCTTTTATCCTTCAGTTTATGGTGAAATAAGTAAAGGAATAAATCTTGGTAATGATTGGACATTATCATTTAAAGTAGACCTTGACCTTGAAGGTGGTATCGGTATTCAACTAAGACCTAGTTCAATTGTGAGAATGGATACCTCAATTTTTAGTAATCCTGAAGATTTTAATAACTCCCATCTTGAACTTAGTATTTCAAAATTATCAACTATCAACCAGCTTAATCTAATTTTTGGCTCTCAAAATGGTTCTTGTTTAGGTTATAAAGATTTTGGTTTCAATTTTGAAATTGGACTGAAGAATGGAGAATATACCTTTGCCTTTGAAACATTTATAAATGCACTTACTTTAATTATTGATGGAAGTAAAGGTGATGGTTTTATCCAAAAAATACTATCAGGGGTTAAAATTGAATCAATAAGTGATCTGGTAATTGGCATTTCAAGCACTGAAGGTTTCTATTTTGGAGGCAGTTCAGAACTGTCTATAGTAATTCCAATCCATAAAAAGTTAGGACCAATATTTATCGATTCCGTAACAATAGGTATTTGTTTTGAGGATGGAATAAGGATTCTTCTTGCAAGTTCTTTCACAGCACAAATAGGCCCAGTTTCGGGTACTGTAAAAGAAATAGGTTTGGAAATTCCAATTGGTTTTCCTGAAAATCGAGACGGAAATCTTGGTCCAATTAATCTTGAAAGTATATTATTTAGACCTCCCTTAGGAGTTGGCCTGGCAATAAACACTGCAGGGCTGGCGGGTGGAGGATATATTGAATTTGATCCAACGAATAAAAGGTATGCAGGTATCGTTGCCCTAAAATTTGGCAGTTATACCTTAACTGGCATTGGTCTTATTGATACCATTATGCCAGATGGTAGTAAGAATTTTTCCCTAATGATTAACATTGGGGTGGTATTCAATCCCTCTATTCAATTAGCATTTGGCTTTTCCCTGGCTGGCGTGGGCGGACTTCTGGGAGCAAATCGAACTGCAAATTCCGAAGCACTACGCGCAGGTTTGCGTGCCCAAACCCTCGATTCTATTTTATTTCCAGAAGACCCTATTGCCAATGCTACCAAAATAATTAGTGATATGCGGGCGGTTTTCAACCCCAAAGAAGGCCGTTTTATCATAGCACCGATGGTGAAAATTGCATGGGGTGAAGGAATCATAAGTGCTGATATTTGTATTTTACTGGAACTTTTTGAGCCTTTAAGAATCATGTTATTAGGCCAGCTAAATGTTTCTCTTCCAATGCGTTTACCTCCAGGGAGTGCCCCTCCCTCGGATATATACCCTTTGGTAGAAATTAACCTTGATGTGTTGGGAATTCTTGATTTTGGTAAAAAGGAGTTATCCATAGATGCCTCACTGTACAATTCGCGTATCTTAATTCTGTCGTTATACGGTGATGCAGCGCTGCGTTTGCGATGGGGATCTAATCCGATGTTCGCTATGTCGCTTGGAGGATTTCATCCTAAATTTAAGCCACCGGCTGGATTTCCTTCATTACGGAGAATTACCATATCCCTGGCAGACACAAAACACTTAAAGCTTACTTGTACAACTTATTTTGCACTTACGTCCAATTCAGTTCAGTTTGGTTGTGGGGTGGAACTATTTGCTGGTTATAGCGGAGCAGAACTCACAGGTCATCTTAGTTTTGATGCTTTATTCTATTTTTCACCGTTTTCTTTTGTCGTTAGTATGTCAGCTGGTATTGGCATTGCTTATAAAGGTTATAACCTGGCAAGCATTGATTTATATCTTGAATTATCCGGGCCTACTCCCTGGCGGGCTGTTGGTACTGCAACATTTAGTATTCTTTGCTGGGATGTTGATGTCGATTTTGAAGTGGAATGGGGTAGCGATAAAAAAGTGAGCTTACCAGGTAAAGATCCATTAGAATACCTTATCACCGATTTAAACAACAATTCTAGTTGGGGAGTAGTTTTTTTAGGCATTACCAATTACGAATCATTTAAAACCAATGAGAAGGATTCGGATTTAATCCTCTGGCATCCGGCAGGTTTACCAGAAATAAGACAAAAAACAGTACCTTTTAATTTTGAAGTTACAAAATATGCCAATGCTCCAATAAAAGACCATGATAAATTTTACATTGAAAAAAATAGTAATGAAAAAAGTATTATAAAACTACAAGCCATAAGGATAGTAGGAGATAGTGTAGTTCAATTAGGAATTACTTCCGAAATCCCATTTAGGTATACAACTGAAGAATTTGCTATGGGCCAATACCTAAATTACAGCAACACCGATAAACTTAAAAAACCTTCATTCGAACCATTGGATGCTGTTTTATATTGTGATGTGGATATTATGTTACTGCCAATTGAGGAACCGCACGCTCAAGAATTGGTATATGAGAATATACTAATAGATTCCGAAAGGGTGAGTAAAAGGGATTCCCAAATGAGAACAATCCCCTGGAGATTGACCAAGCGAGCCATGTTAAGGGATAGGATTCACACCTCAGGACTGGCACCGGGCAACCAATTTGCCATGGATGTCCAGAGTAGTTTAGTACGTGTTAAAAATGAAGGGTATGGAGTAGTAGATAGCAGTAATGGTGCATTTACAGAGCTTGGAGATAGGTTTACAACGATACAATCAGTTGAAGAATATGTCACAGATTACCTGGAACAAAAACCTGGAATTGGACATGAAATTGAAATACTTGCTGAATTTGAACTAGAACCATTTCTATTATGAGCGATACCAGCGATATAACCAAATATCTTTTCCTCCCTTATCACAGGATGGGAGTTTCTTCATTTTTGTATAACAAATTAAATGAAAATGAATATGGAAATGAGAAGAGAGCCGCACTTGAAGTAAGCGTAGATCTTCTTGCTGAAAAAAAAGATGTACCGGAACCCAATAACATTGATACATCTGTGATAACAAAACAGATACAAGTATATGGACCAGGTGATCTGGAGTATTTTAGTAAGAATGCCATTAAAGATACGGATCCACAAAAAGATGTTGGCGACTATGAACCAAATTATTTTCCATCTATAAGTTTCTGGGATCCGGATTTTCCATGGAGATATACACCATTTGGTATAAACAATGAGGGTCGTCTAATGCCCTGGCTTACATTGGTTGTGTTAATTGCAGAAGATAGAAATGAATATAAAAAAGAGTTTGAATCAGTTGATGTTTTGGAAACAACCAAAAAGTCTGAGAACAAGAACATCCCCTTTATCAAAAATGTCAGAGTTGAAAACCTCCCTGATATAAATGAATGCTGGCGTTGGACCCATGTGCAATTAATCGGATCAAAAAGTGAGTTCGCAAAAAAAGATTCGCATGTTGCTCCAATAATTTCAGAAGATGCACTCAAAGAAATCTTGAAAACGGAACCTGAACGTGTGACTTCCCGAATTTTGTGCACCAGGAGGCTTATACCGGGCTTGTTATACAATGCCTTTTTAGTTCCAACTTTTAAACTAAGTATGGTTGCAGCCGGGGTAATTGAGGATAATGACACTATTAATCTGGCCACTCCTGCCTGGACTAATGTGGATCGTGCAATTACTCTTCCTTATTATTACCGTTGGGAATTTCGCACCGGGCAAAGAGGGGATTTTGAAGACCTGGTGAGGCGGTTAAAACCAATTAAATTGACGGATATTGGCATACGGGATTTGGATTGTTCAAGACCGGGTTATGGTATTCAGGGTACAGAAAGAATAGATGAACCTTTAATACTAAGCCTGGAAGGAGCTTTAAGGTCGCTCGATCTAAGTTATGCCCCTTGGGGTGCTGATTCAACAGAGTCAAGTAGAAAACCGGAATATTTACAAATTGAACTGGAAGAATTACTTAATAGCAATTCAACTATTTTAATTAAAGAAGTAAAGTTTGATACCAATCTAATAAATAATAAAATCAAAAAAGGAATTATCAGGCTATATAATAATTCGGTAAAAATTATTTTTGAAACAGATACAAAAGAGGAATGCAGAATAAGATATTGGATAAAAAGTAATGAAATAAAGACATTAAGTGATACTTCAAGTGAAAATGGTACAATCCATGCTTTCTCTCTTCAAAACCTAATAGAAAATAATAATTACTCTTTTGTTATTGATGTTAAAAAGACAAATGGGACATGGAATCTACTTACACAGACTATGCATTTTCTTTTTGATCCACTTAACTTAATAATACCTCCCTTATACGGGAGATGGCCTTATAAAGCAGATAGTGTGGTTGCTGAATCTGACAAGATAAGCTGGATTCACGAACTCAACTTAGATCCCAGGCATAGAGCTGCTGCCGGTTTAGGAGCTGAGGTTATCCGGAACAATCAGGAAGATTTAATGGCTTCAGCCTGGGAGCAAGCTGGTGATTTGGATTTTGCCAATCATTTAATTGATGATGCTAAATTTGGAATAGCGGTTTCTAAAAATTTTCACGAAAGATTTAAAGCTCTAAAAGACGAAGATTATATTGCACACACCCACCTGCTGCAATCAAGAATATTAATTGGTGATAAAAATAAAAAAATACCATTACAGGCTCAAATTAAAAAATCTAATATTCCATCAGCTATATTATCGCCTTATTACAACAAAATTAGGAGAGCAAAGGGGCCAATATCTAAGCGATTGATAAATAATGGATATTTGCATAGCAAATCTATTGTGCAATCCTTTAACCGTCAAAGCAACTCTTTCACAATAGCTTCTCAGCCTAGCAACTTGCAGGGTGAAATATTATTTACCGATCTTTTCAATCAGACACTACAAAATAAAGATTCATCTATAATAGAAGGTAAAAAACAAGATGACTCTTCAATATTAAAAGTAAAGTCACTAAAGAGTAACCTTTCAGTCTATCAAAAGAACCAATTGTTAAAAAACAGCATCAATGAATTTGCCACAGTTTTAATTGCAGAAAACAATAAAAAAAACAAAGAATCGAACAATTCCAACAAAAAAGGTTTAACACACTTAAACAAAGTTTTACCAAACCTATTAACAAACGATATTAGTTTATCAGATTTTTTTATGGGTTTACAGCAAAAAATAGAAAAAGAAGGATTGAAGCTTTCAGAATCGGGAGAAACAACAATTTTAGAAAAGCAGCTCGAATTATATAGTCACATTTTTGGATTTTTAACAGAAGAAAAATCTAAGGCATCTGCACCAAAATTAAATATAGCATCTTATTCGTCAACATTAAAGAAAGTACTCTCTCCGGAAATAACTATTTCCAGACGCCTGGCTCAAAGGTTGGAAGGAATTGCAGTAAACAAGGATAAAATAACAGATAAAATAATGGCTGCCCCTGAATTTAATAATCCAATGTACAAATCACTTGAAGCATTATCGCAAGATTATATCATTCCAGGTATTGAAAAAATAAAACAAAATACAGTATCTGCGCTGGCAACAAACCGGCGTTTTATTGAAGCATACATGTGTGGCTTAAGCCATGAATTTGCTCAAGAGCTGGAGTGGAGGGAGTACAGCACAGATAAACGTGGAACTTATTTCAAACAATTCTGGGAACCTGTTCTTAATGATGATATTACCAAAGCAGTTATGGAAAATTTGAGATTTCCATTTGACAGAGAGTTGACTAAGGATGAGAATAAGCAATTTGAGACCAGATTAAAACAAGTATTTCAGGATATTAAACCCATTCACGAATGGGGCAATTCCAGATTGGGAAGTCATCCTGGAGAATTCAATTATTTGCTTTCAGGTAATAATAGCTTAATCGATTCAGATGAAGAAAACCTTGTTATCTGTGTGCGTGGAGATTTGTTGAAAAAATATCCTGATACCGATATTTATATGTACAAAGCACCTTCTGATGCTAACGAGACAGAGGAAGATAAGTTTTTTGAAGATTTTAATACTGCTATTCAATCAAATTCGGGTTCGGAAGAAAATAAAATATTTGAACCTTTTTTTGGGGCAGAACTTTCTCCTGACATTAGTCTGGTGGGATTCAATCTTAAGATAAGTGAAATTCAAAACTCTGATAAAAGATTTTATCTCGTCATTCAGCAAAGGATGAACCGGGTGAGATATGGATTGGATGTTTCTATTCCAAATGGAAATACACAAGATTCATGGGATAATCTCTCATGGGAGCATTTTGGGTTAAAAGATAGTTTTGGCCAATATCTAGATGGAAAATATATAGAAAATGAAATTAAGTTGGAATCTGATAGTTCATCTTGGGTAAACTTTGATGCTGGGAAAATAGCCTGTATCACACAGCAAAAACCAGTTAGACTGGTTATAGGGCTGAATGATATGTTGCCAGATGACATTTTATCTCAATAGAAATTAGGCTTTACTATTAAAATAAGAGATTATGTTTAGATTCCTTAAAAACAAGTCAAAATCTGATAATAATCTTGTAAAAATATATCCAGATGATCTAACGGATGCTGAAGAACTCCTGAAAAATTGGTCAAGGAGTGCAGCAACCATACCATGCGAACACAAAGATTATGTAGACAAAATAATGAAGTTATTTGGTAAGCGACCTGCAAACCACGTCATACAGAATTAGTCCGAGCTGCATATCTTTGCAGTTATGAAAAGAAACGATCTGGAGCGAAAAAAGGAGATGTACCAAATGCTAAGCCAATGGGATAAGAGCGAGCTGAACCAAAAGGAATATTGTCAAAAAAACAGTGTAAGTTATTCTGTTTTTAAATACTGGAACAAAAAACGAAAACTGGAACGTATGATTAAAGTTACTTCGAAGAAGAAACGACAACCATCATCGCCCCCCGAAAGCACTGACAAATTTATACCTATTACAATAACCCAAAAGCTAAAAAGTTCCGGTTTTCGTATTGCTTATCCAAATGGGGTACAGGTGACATGCCCGGAAGAAATAGATTTGGAACAATTTAAACAGCTCATCCAAATTTATTAATATGTTTACTTTAGGGTCCAATCATCGCTTTCAGTTATACAGCGAGCCTACGGATATGCGCAAAAGCTTTGACAGCCTGGGCGGGCTGGTGCAAAACAACCTTGGACAATCGCCAATGAACGGTGAAGTGTTTATTTTCATTAACAAAACCCGGAATAAAATTAAACTGCTGCATTGGTCGGGCAGTGGGTTTATACTGTATTACAAACGATTGGAATCAGGGACATTTGAACTTCCACAGTACGATATTAAGGCCGGAAGTTACCAGTTAAATTATTCCCACTTGGTGATGCTCGTCGATGGGATTTGCATTAAAAATATCCAACAAAAAAATCGCTACAAAATACCAGAAAAACAGATGGAATGCTTGTTAAATAAGGCTTTTTTATGTATTTTCGCACTGTGGAAAACGCAGCCGAAACACATCAGGAATTTGTTACCAAAGAGCAGTATGACAAACTGCTTTTTGAATACGAATACCTTAAACAGCAACTGGCCGATTTAAAGCGGATGATATTCGGTAGCAAAAGCGAGCGTTTTGTGGCTTCTGACGATACCCAGCTGAGTTTGTTCGATATAAAAGAAGAACAAGCCCCGGAACCTGAAAAAACAGAAGTTTCCTATCAAAGACAAAAACCGGCGAAGGAAAAGAGAAACCCTATCCGGGTAGCCTTACCGGCGCACCTCCCCAGGGTAGAAGAAATTATTGAACCAGAGGGTGTTGAAGAAAATGACCGCAAAATAGGTGAAGAAATTACCGAGATATTGGAATACAACCCGGCCCATGTCTATGTCAGGAAAATCATCCGTCCCAAATACGTAAAAGCAGATAAACACAGCATTGTCATTGCAGAGTTGCCTTCTTTTCCTATTCCAAAAGGAAATGCAGGCCCGGGCCTGCTGGCCTGGTTGCATGTTTCCAAGTTCATCGACCACCTTCCCTTTTACAGGCAGATAGAAATCATTAAAAGACAAGGTCTTACATTAAGCGATTCAACGGTTAATGGATGGTTTAATGCGGCTATCAGGTTAATGAAGCCACTTTACGATACGTTGGAAAAACAATTGCTTACACATTAAATTTGTGGTCAAAGCTGATAGGTTATTTGGAAGACGGCAAATATGAAATTGACAACACCTTGATAGAAAACGCCATCCGGCCCCTGGCCTTGGGAAGAAAAAACTACCTGTTTGCCGGTTCACATAGTGCAGCCCAGGAAGCAGCCATGATGTATTCATTTTTTGCCACCTGTAAAATTAACCAAGTCGAACCACTGGCATGGCTAACCGATGTACTCACTAGAATACCGGAGCATAAAGCCAATAAGCTGGATGAACTATTACGGCAGAACTGGGAAAAACAGGTTTCTGCACACTAACAAAAATATGATATCTTTTTGAGCAATTTGGAGGGTAGACAGCCAGTGGATTACGTTTTTACTTGCAAATATGCAAATTTAATTACAAGACCAAACAAGTATGAGCAATAAATTTTTCCAGAGGGCTCGACCCCTTACGTGTAGGAGTTGAGCCTCGAATTGTTATCAAGTGACAAGCTGGTTTACGGCGACGATAGCAGAGAAGGAAGTCAAACGGCAAAAGTCTGCGCTGACGAACAGGTATTACAAGATTAGCATGGCTGTTATTAACTATTGTTCGTTTTACCATTCATCATCATAAGACTGGTTTATCTCAATTTTGTTTGATAATGAATAGTATTCTTTAAAAATATCTATACTTTCTTTAACCTCTTGGTATTCTTTAT
>JARGGF010001040.1 GCA_029210905.1 Bacteroidales bacterium
GCGTTAAGTATTGTAAAATCAGTACTTACATGAATAATCCTAAATTCTGTCTAAAATACTCTTTTGTTTTTTTAATAAAAGTGCACTATCATTGTGAACTTTAAACTTTAAAAATTACGAAAATGGTTATTGATACAGATACCGGCAAAAAAATGACTATTGAAACAAAAAAAGTCGTTTCCTTAAAATATGAATTGAGGATAAATGCCGAAAACGGAGAAATGGTTGAAAAGGTTGAAAACGATCGCCCTCTTCAGTTTATCTATGGTGTAGGCAGTATGTTGGAGAAATTTGAATTGAACATTAATGGACTTGCTGAAGGTGAAAGCTTTAAATTTAAACTTAAGGCAGACGAGGCTTATGGTAATATTAACCCCGAAATGGTTGTTGATGTGCCAAAAGAGATCTTTAAAGTAGATGGAAAGCTGGATGAAAGTTTATTGGTAATCGATAAAGTTATTCCAATGCGCGATCAACAAGGAAACCATTTAAATGGAAAAGTGGTTGAAATTAAAGATGAGCAAGTTACTTTAGATTTTAACCACCCGCTGGCTGGTGAAGATTTATATTTTGCTGGAGAAGTTTTAAACATAAGAGACGCTTCTGAAGAAGAACTATCTCATGGACATATCCACGATGACAGTCATGGCTGTGGTTGTGGTTCTGGTTGCGGATGCCACTAATAACATTAAAAGATAATTTAAAATGCCGTTCTGGAATTTTCAGGGCGGCATTTTTTTTTGCAACAGAATTTTCGAAATGTAGTTAATGTGTTGAAATTTAATTAATTATCAGATAGAGTGGAGCGCTTTTGCTTAGAGAAAGGAATAGTAACTAAACTGATTTTAATAAAATCTGCAATTTGCAAAAACAATCCTGCTATATATTTAATAATTCAGATGCATTACCTTCAATTATTTTAATAAAAATTGAGAAATCTATAGAGCATGAAATAAATTTCTAATACAAAAAATCGTTTTTAAAAGTTTCTTTTCGGTGATTAAAAAGAAAATTGTATATTTATTATTAAATCTTTATTAACTGTTTATGAACCTACAACATTTAAACGAACGGAAGAGATATTCAAGTTTTCTATTTGAACGGGCACTTCCTAATGAATACCTGGTAGTAATTGGTAAAAGTAAAATTAAACCAGTTCTTGGAGGTACAAAATTTAGATGGTTCAATAAATTCATCCACGTACCGGCTTATGTTCAGCGACTTAAATTTCTGACCGATAACGCCAATATTCACTATCAGGGAATAGAAATTCAAGGGTATGCAAGTTGGCGAATTAATCCAGAGTTTCCTGAAAAATCAATCTCAACATTGGATTTTTTCAATGAAAATGATCCAATGGCAAAAACAAACGAAGAGCTTAAAACAATTTGCATTGAGGCAGTGCGGCATGTTATTGCCAACATGACTATTGACGATGCCCTAAAAAAGAAAGACGACATTGCCGAAAGTCTGATAGTGCAGCTCAAAACCATAGAGGATAAATGGGGAATAATTTTTGATCAGGTTGGAATTGAACAAGTTAGAATTATGTCTGATACATTGTTTCACGATCTGCAATCAGAATTTAGAGGCAAATTAAGATTAAGTGCTGAGATAACCAATATTGAAACTGAAAGGGAAATTGCAAAAAGAAAAAACGAAACTGATGAAAAGAATACACAAGAAAAGATTGAATCAAAAGAAAAGCTCGAATCAATTAAAATAGAAAGTGAATCCAGGCTTAAAAAGAAAGAATTAATTGAGGAGAAAAATATCAATGAACAAAAACGCATAGTCCAGGAAGAAGCATTCAGACAGGATATTGCATTTAGATTGGAACAAGAAGAAAAGGAACATGAATTTAATTTGATGGTAAACAAATTAAAGACTGAATTGAACAAGCTTGATATAAAATTATTCGAGACCACTAATGTATTGGAAGAAGTTAAATCTGAAATAGTTCAAAAACAGTTAAAACTTAAAGAAATTGAGCAAAAAATTGATCAGAGCTATAGTCCGGAAAAGCTTAATTATGAGTTAATTAATATGCTTCCAAAAATATTTGAATCTATCAAAATTGATAATTATTCAGTGTTAGAATGTGGAAATGAAACAATTAGTTCACCTATAATAAAATTGATAAATGAAATAATTTTTGCAAGTAAAAACTTTAAAATGGGCGGGCATGATAAAGAATAATTAATTTAAAAACCCATAATTTGGCAAAAAAAATAATGATTACAAGTTATTTT
>JARGGF010001041.1 GCA_029210905.1 Bacteroidales bacterium
CAGGCAGTTCTAACTGCATTTATCATTTCATCTAACATGGCTTCCGGATCTTCTGCTTTCATGATTCCGCTGGTAGTCCCTGTTGCATCGGCACCGGCTTTTATTACATTATATACATCCTGGCCATTGGAAATACCAGCTCCCTGCAATACCTGTATTTCAGGGTTTATGCTTTTTATGGCACGGGTGGTTTCAACAATATATTCTTTATCGCTGGTTTGACCTGTACCGATAAGTTTGGTTGGTTCAGCTACTATTATATCCGGTGAGAAATGGGCAATTGCCATTGCCTCCTCAATTGTATCTGAACAAACCATTGAAATCAAACCTACTTCTCCGGCACGCTGAATGGCTTTCCGTAAATCTGAAATGTTCATTGGTCGTTCAGCATGATTCATTATTACTCCTACCGCACCTGCGTCTTTAAGTGCTTCGGCCAGTACAGAGCCATGCCCACGACCTGGCTGTAATGGGTCTAAATGTTGAGCAAAGATTAATAGGTTACTGGTTTCTTGAGCCAACAGCCGGATATCTGTATACTGGGGGGTAAAAATAATGCGTACATCATACTTTTCTGCTGCTTTATCTGCTGCCTTTGCAAGCTTTAATACCCTTTCACCGTACATATAGGCCTTGGGGCCAATTTCAAAAAACGGAGGTTTAATTTTTATCCCTTTGTTCATAATTTGATAAGATTTTAATTTATATTGACTTTCTATTTATTCAGTTGGCTACCTACTGCCCCCCCAGGGTGGATCAGGGCAAACTGTTCCAACTGATAATCGGTTTCTTCCATTATGGCTGTCAGCATGGCATCAAAAAGGGCAACGGATACAATAAAGCTCGATGTCGCCATTATGTTGAGCTTGTCACTTTCACGCTCTATTTTCAGGGGTACTACAACCTGTGCTTTTTGGGCGAGTGGGGAATTTATATTTTCTGTAATAGCAATAAGAATAGCCTTTTTTTTATTGCATACCTCAATAATGGGAAGCAACTCGGCTGTTTTGCCGCCACGTGAAACCATGACCACTGCATCCCCTTTCTTTATGCAACCCATACCTCCATGTAATGCTTCTGCGGGGGAGAGGAATTGGGCATTCCGTTCAATACAGCACAAGGAATGTGCAAACTTCTTTGCTGCGATTCCTGAAGAACCACTGGCACAGGTAATTATTTTTGGGCAGGTACTTAAAACATCAACAACCTTGCTAAAACTTTCCACATCTAAGTATTCAATAATGTCAGATATAGCTTTACTCTCGATTACAATTGACTCTTTTGCCAGTTTTAATGAATTATCTTTCATTGGTTTCTCCTTTGCTAATTCAAATAACTTTAGGGCGTATTTTCCGTTAAGACTTGGATTATGGCTTATTATAATTCTTAAAAAAAGATGATTCCATTTTGTTCCAGCTTAACCTTATTTTTTAATGCATCCCAACTCTATTTTTCTGATGGTATGTAATCAATATAAAGGCTATCTCTTCCCGCATCCGCCAGGCACAAAATTGACACCCTCAATCTCGGTAAGTTTGCCCGGTTGAAAAATTTCATGGATATTAGAAAAATACTCTACCTTAAAATCCGGAAATAGATCAATACAGGTATAACCGGCAATAACAGCATCATATTTTTTTCTTAGCCTCATATTATATAACCTGAATATATTTTTAAAAGAATTTCTGATATAATTTCAAAATCCACATAATATTCTGCATTCAATTTAATGACAATAAAGTCTCTTGTAAATGTTACCAATACTTATAAGAACAACAAAAATGCTCTTTTCAATTTAAAAATAATTGTTCAAAAAGACGCAACCCAATACTGTTTATCAGTGTTGTATCGGAATCAAAAATAGTACATTTTAATCTGCTGAAAAACCACAATATTCTCAAATTTTGACACTATATTTACACAAATAGTGAGATTGACTGAAATATCATGCAATAATTGTTTAAAATGATTCCAAAACTTGAGAAAATTCCAAATGCAGGTTTCTCATCAATTACTGTAAAAAGGGAAATTACACCTTACATGGATTATCCATGGCATTATCACCCGGAATATGAAATTATTTTTGTTGAGAAAAGTTATGGGATTCGACTTATGGGTAATCATATTGGTAATTTCAATGATGGTGATTTAATGTTTATAAGTCCGAACCTCCCACATGTTTGGAGAAATGTCCAAGATTTTTACAAAGGCAATAAAAACCTTTCAGTGGATGTATATGTCATTCATTT
>JARGGF010001042.1 GCA_029210905.1 Bacteroidales bacterium
GAGTAAATCGTGGTTTATTTTCCAATGAAGCAGGTCAGGGTTCTGCTCCAATTGCACATGCTGCTGCACGGGCGCACGAACCAGTCTCTGAAGGCATGGTAGCTATCCTGGAGCCATTTATTGATACCATTATTATATGCTCTTTAACCGGACTAGTGCTTTTATCATCAGGCGTTTGGCACGAAAAGCATGAAAATACTTTTCAACAAACTGATATGACCATTGTTTCTGAAAAACTAAATGATAAAACGGAGGCTGAGAAGAATAAAATCTACAACTACATTTCAGGGATCGATTCTGTTCCAGTATTTTACGGGGATTTAAACATTCAGGAAGGTCTAATCCAAAACCATTTGTCAATTATTCAGTCAAGATCTCTGGCCGAAGACGTAAAAGTATACTACGACAGCAAGGTATATAGCGGAATTATAAAAATAGACAATGGAGTTTTGGCTTCTAACCAGGGGAATAAAGACGCGGCCTTATTTGAGTTCAAAGGACGTTCACTTGTCCACAGTGCGCCATTAACAACAATTGCTTTTACCAGAAGTTTTTTTGGTGATTTTGGGCAATATATAGTTTCAATTGGCTTGCTTTTATTTGCTTTCTCAACTGCCATTTCCTGGTCTTATTACGGAGACAGGGCTGTTACTTTTTTATTTGGAACAAAACTGGTAGTATATTACCGCATTTTATATGTAATTGGATTTTTTATTGCCTCATTTGTTGATACAACCATTATTTGGATTTTTTCTGGAATAACCATTGCCTTCATGACGCTACCAAACCTGGTAGGGATTCTTTTACTGCGCAAAGACATGAAAAGTACTGTAAAACAATATTGGATTGATTTTAACGCCGAACATCCTGAAGAAAAAATTCCAGAAAAAATTAGTTAAAAATAGAAGTGACTCTATGACTCTGTATATCAACATGTTTGAGCTCTGATTTGACACGTAAAATTAATAGTGGAATAAATATACTTTCGAGTCCGCCTTATTTCACGGCTAATAAATAAATTATATAAAAACTACCAATGAACATTCAGGAAAGAATTAAAAAATATTTTTCAAAAAAATCAAAAATGGGTATTGCCTCAGATTTTTTGTTTGTTGCAATACTTATTGCTTTTTTAATACCTCAAAGCAGGCTTCAATTAGGCGCCATGGTTAATCGGATAAAAATGGTATTTGTAGAACCATCAGTAAAAGAAACTGACAAAATGGTAACCCTGTCTACTTCTGATTACGATATGATTTTTCAGGACTTAGCTGGTAATAATATAGAAATTTCTGAACTAAAAGGAAAAGTAATTTTTTTGAATTTATGGGCTACCTGGTGTCCTCCGTGTGTAGCTGAAATGCCTAGTATTCAGCAACTTTATGATAAATATAAAGATAATAATAACGTAGCCTTTTTAATAGTAACAAACGAAAAGCCAGAGCCAGTTCAAAAGTTTATGGAAAAGCGCGGTTTCACATTTCCAGTGTATCTAAACAAATTTAAAATGCCTGATCCTTTCTATACAGAAAGTATCCCTACAACTTTTCTTATATCCAAATCAGGGAAAATTATCATACGCGAAACCGGTGCATCTGATTGGTCGGGAAAAAAGATGCTTGAAATAATGGATGGTCTCATTCAGGAAAAATAGATGAAAAGCAAAAGTAACAGCAAAGTATTAACCATTTCATTTGGCCATTTTATTCACGATGTTTACACTGCTTTTCTGGCTCCGGTATTGCCAATATTAATTGAAAACTTAAAACTTAGCTTTTTCCAGGCCAGTATTTTATCGGTAATACGCTCAGTGCCAGCAGCATTTGATGCTTTTGTTGGCCTGCTTGCTGACAAAAAGGATTTCAGATACTTTGTAATTGCTGCCCCTGCCATCAGTGGCATTTTAATGAGTTTATTAGGACTTGCACCTAATTATATTGTTCTAATAATCATGCTGTTTGCCGTCGGTATCAGTTCCACACTTTTTCATATTCCCACTCCGGTAATGATTAAAAAAGTAAGTCCTGAAAGGATTGGATTTGGAATGAGCATGTATATGGTAGGCGGAGAACTTGCCCGCACCATAGGTCCACTTATTATTTTAGCAGGTATATCGCTCTGGGGTTTTGAAGGTACTTATCGTTTAATACCACTATCTCTGGCTACTTCACTTCTTATGTGGATTCAGCTCAGAAAGATTACTATTCATCGTAAAAAGGATGTTACGAAACAGCCTGTAAAAATT
>JARGGF010001043.1 GCA_029210905.1 Bacteroidales bacterium
CACTATCCAGCAGTTTTCCTTCAGTAACCTCATTTAAAAAAGAAATGCCCAATAAGCTCATAAAAGCACCGGGAACACCGTGTCCTGTGCAATCTGCAACAGCCAGATATACATGAGTTACTGTTTCTTTTATCCAATAGAAGTCTCCTGATACAATATCCTTTGGCCTGTATAATATGAAATAATCCGAAAAAAACGCAGAGAAACTGTCCTCTGGAGGTAAAATAGAGTTTTGTATGCGCCGTGCATAGAGGATGCTGTCCCTTATTTTTTCATTTTGTTCTGAAATTTTATCTCTATGCAGAATTACCAATTTTTTTTGTTCTTCAAGATGTTCTTTCTGGCTAATTAATTCTTCCTGGTATAATTTTAATTCTTCGTTTCGTTCTTGAATTTCCTTCTTTTGTTGCTCTAAAATAATATTGTCCCGTCTTTTTAACCTGTAGCTTCTGTATATTAGCATGGCGATTAATAAGAAAGCAATCAGACAAATTATAAGGATAAAAATTACCAGCTTCCTGCTTTGAAGTTTATTTAGATCGTTAAGTCTTTGTTTTTCCCTGACAATTTCAAATTCTTTTTGTTTTTTATCAAACTCATAGCCCAGTTGTATTTGAAGTATTTTTTTTGTGTTTTCCTGATTCTCCAGGCTATCTTTAAGTTTTATGTATTTGCTTTGATAGGTGTAGGCCTGATTATATAATCCACTTTTAGAGTAGGCCTTTGACAATATTTCAAAAGCTTGTGTCAGGTTTTCAGCTAATATTTCTTCAGTATTAAGAATGGGCTCAAGTGTTTGAATGCTTTTTGCCGGTTTATTTATTTGAAGATAATAATCTGCCATAGCAATTTTAACCTGAAGAATGCCATATTTATTACCTATTTCTTCGTAAAGTGCTTTTGCCCTTGATAAATAGTTAAATGTCTCGGGATACTTATTTTGAATTTGATAGATTTCAGAGATATTTAACAGAGTAGAAGCAATGCCCCCTTTGTCACTATATTCTTCCCTTATTTCAAGGGCTTGCTGATAATAATCAAGTGCTTCGGGATATTGTTTTTTCTGGCTAAGCACATAACCTATATTATGTAAAACTAAACCCGATTTTCTTTTATCATCAATTTCAATATAGAGGACAAGTGCGTTCTGATAATTTTTTATAGCTTCATCATAAGCATCTTGTTTTTCGTAAAGAGCCCCTATGTTGTTATAGGCATCAGCAATACCAGTTTTATCGCCCATTTCTTCTCTGATTTTAAGCGCCTTTATATAGTATTCAATTGAATTTTTATAGTTGCCTTTTTTTTGAAGAATGTTGCCAATATTTGTCAGTGATGCTGCAATTCCATTTTTATTATCAGTTTTTTTATCAATTTCGAGTGATTGATTGTAGTAATCCATAGCAATTTCAAATTCACCTTTGAGTTCCATTACCAAACCCAGGTTGTTGTAGCATCCCGAAGCACCTTTTTGGTCACTCAAATTAAGAAATATTTTTATTGCTGCATTGTAATAATTTTCTGATTGATCATAGTTTCCCTGGAAAAGATGAACGGTGCCAATATTTTTTAGTGCAGTTGCTTCAAAATTTGGTTTTTTATTTTTACGGGCCATTTCAAGTGCCTTTTCACCGTAATTAATTGCTAATTCGGGCTTTGAAGCTTTTAATGCCCAGCACAAATCCAGGAGCGCCTTGTTTACAACTGAGTCTTCAAGATTGCTGTTTGATAGGTTAATTAAGCTATCAATATTGGTTTGTGAACTTATTTGGATAAATTGGGCAAGCGACAGAAAAAGAAGTAATAATTTTAATTTAGGCATGAAAATATGATTAATTCTGATTTTGATCAGAGGCTAAATTAACTAATATTCATTAATCTATAAATTTTTTTTCAAGTATTATCTTCATTCAGCTCCAATATATAAATCGGAATGCAATAATAACTGAATCTCAAAAAAGGATATTGGACTATTTTCCATAAAAAAAAAGTTAAAATCTGACATCTTAACCTACAACATCCATGTATTTTTAAATACAAGGTTCTAAATAGGGAGAACCCCAATTTAATAGAGCTTGGTTTTGGGCATCAAAATATTTCCTCAACCAGGAAAATGGTGACCACAAGACCGTTTTGGACTATCTTAATCGCAATCGTAAATTGGCATAATTCAATGAACTGCGAAGCATTTACTTGAAGTAATTATTCGGGTTAAATAAATTTATATTTGAAGATGAATCACAT
>JARGGF010001044.1 GCA_029210905.1 Bacteroidales bacterium
TAACACAACAATTAACATATAGTTGCGATTTTAAATTGCAAATCATTGTTTTTACTGAGTTCTGAATTTTACCATCATTCTTATTCATTTTTGAATGTTCTGAATAATATCACAATTTCAAATTGTTAATGATGGTTTTTTATACACCCTCATCCCTTTGGCTGATTAACCAAATTAATTCGGAAGAAACTCTGGCAGGACCTTCGGACGTTGCCATGTTACCCTTGCAGGAAGAATCTTTCAGATCTGCTTACTGGCGGATCTGAAAGATTCGGAAAAATGATTACTAAACAGACCTTGCTATTTTAAATTCTTAACCCGAAAAATTACCTCTGGTGAGGGCTTTCTCCGTTCAATGAATTTTTCCAATCTATGATTGCGATTAAGTTCAGCTAAATTTTGGTAGCCCAAAATTAAGCTTCCCTAAATCGGGGTTTCCCGCATTTAGATTCATGTGTAGAAAAACCCATGAATAATGCGGGTTAAAATTCCGCATTCATTAACTCCCCGCTTAATTTTAATAAGGCCAGTTCTGCAATTTTTGCGGTATATTTTGCATTGTTGAAATTAATATGGGTATTTAGCAGGTTTTGTTGTGCCTGCCTGAATTCAATAGAAGTAATCTGACCAAGGTTTTGCTGTTCCAGGGTGCGATCAAAATTTCGCTGACTGGTTTCCAGGTTTTTTTGCTCAGCTTCGAGCACAAACCTCGAATTTTGATATACGCCCCAGGCATTGTTTACATTGCGTTGCAAAACCTGCTTTGTTTGATCAAGACTTATTTGCTGATTTTCGAGGGCTATTTTGGAGTTTTGCATCCTTACCCTGGTGCTGCCACCGTCAAAAATATTCCAGCTCAGGTTAGCACTTAAGGTGGGGCCGTAAGTGGTTTGCTTTTTATAGATTGAGGTCTGATCATAAAAGCGCTTATTGTAATCATAGCTTGCGCTTAAACCAAGCCTTGGTATCAGGTTCGACCGGTTGATGTTGATATCATATTCAGCAGTTTTTAAAAAAGCCTGTTCCTGCAGTACGGCCACGTTATTATTCATAGCCTGATCCATGAGTATGCCTAATTTCAGACCTTCGGTAAATACAAGGCCGGTATCCACCTGAAATCCGGTATTTACATCTCTTCCAAGTAACACGTTGATATCACGCTTAACATTTTCGAGTTCCTGCCTTAGGTTCAGATATTTAATGCTGTCGTTATTAAAATCGACCTCGGCATTTAATACGTCAAGCTTTGTATTTCGCCCATAATCGAAACCATATTGAGCCCTGAGCAATCTCTTTTTTGAAATGCTCATGGTTTCTACCTGGCTGTTTACGTTTTGAGTAAGCCGGGCTACTTCATAATAAACGGTAAACAGATTAAGAATGGAGTTTTCTATCACCTGCCTGGACTGCAACTCACTAAGGTTAAAATTTTCCTTTAGCTTTTCATAATTATATTTTCTGCCAAGACCATTAAATACCGTATAATTAACTTCTAATGAGCCAAATAATGCTGATGTTTTTGCACCCCTGACTTCCTGGCTGGTTCCGTCCTGGAAATCCGTAAGGTTATCATCAATATTATAGTTAGCACCGGCTGAAGCTGTTAGTGAAGGCAAATAAGCGCTATTGTAAATGCTGGCACTATTTTTTGCACTTTCCAGGTTACCCTCAGCAATTTTTATATCGTAATTGTTTTCAAGGGCAATATCCACTGCATCGCGTTTTGTGAGTATTGAATCCTGGGCATTTGCGCTCAATACTACTAATAATGGTATAATTAAAAGATATTTAAATATGTGCATAATGTTCTGATTTTTGTTCAACTATTGCAGTTTCTACTTCTTCTTTTGTTGGTTTAATACCGGTTTTAAGCCATTTCCAATATACTTTCATTTTGTTTCCCAATGACAGCATCAGGGGCAGCATAACCAGGTTAAGCACAGTGCCTAATCCAATACCATAAGCTATAGAAATAGCCATGGGTATCAAAAACTGGGCCTGCCTGCTTTTTTCGAGGATTAACGGAGACATTCCGGCAATGGTGGTAAGCGACGTAAGAAAAATAGCCCTGAACCTCGACTTCCCGGCCTCCAGCAAAGCATCATCGAACTTAAGACCATTTCTAAGGAAACTATTGAATTTTCCAATTAATACCAGTCCATCATTAACCACTATACCCACCAGGGCAATTATACCCAGGTAGGAAAGGATGTTTACCGGGAAATTATGGATCCAATGCCCC
>JARGGF010001045.1 GCA_029210905.1 Bacteroidales bacterium
ACAACAGGAAAAAAAATATCTTTTAATACATTTATTAATGACTCAATAATTAATAAAAAAAGCTCGACCTTTGATGAAACTTCGCAATTTTCGGATAAAAGCAATCAAGTAGCAGAGGCATATATTAAAATGCCTGAATTTGAGAATTTTATTAAAAATAATTCTATCAGGGCTGAAAATATCACTGTTCTTTCACCAAAATCAACGGAAAAAGTAAGCACTAATGAACTAATTTTAATAAATTGGGTGTTGCAAAACACTGATTCACTCAACTTTATAGTTTTCGATAACAAAGCAAAAATAGTGTTTGAAGAAAAAATTGCCCGTAGCTATAAATACCTTCAAAAATTAAAACCAGGCCTCTATTATTGGCAACTTGAAACGAGTGAAGAAGCACTTTTTACGGGCAAATTTATTGTTCAACCATAAAACATTTTCTGTATTTTTTAATTACAATCTTCAATGCATCATTTATTCTATAGTCCGGGCTCTTCATATAATTTCCTGAACCAAACATTTCGGAATGACTGTAAGAGAATGGATCAATATTCATTAAACAAATAAGTGGATAATAACCTTTTGGCAACTGCTCATAATTTCCCGGATCAAATACAGGTTGAGTATATTGATTCACATTCCATCCATATAGTTTAAAATCAATAGTTTCAGGAACTTTTGACGTATCACTTTTTCCTCCATTATCCCATACTTCCTTTTGCGCTGTAAATCCAAATCTTCCATTGCTTTTTTGCATCCACAGCTGATCAATTTTTTTAAATATTTCCGGTTGCAAATTCATTATATGGTCTTTACTAAGATAATCTTCCTGTTCAACAGCTTGCAATAAAATAGTAAGCGTTTCCCTATCAGCTGCTCCATATTGCTTGTTTTCCAGTAAGTTAAAAAGTTTAACGAACCTTGTTTCAGAATTATTATAGTACTCCCTCTCTTTCAATTTCACCTTTGCCCTTATGGTTTCTTTCCTTTTCTGCTCATTTATGGTTTTTTTGTAGTTTTTCCGATCTATTAGCTTCATTGCCATGCCATTAAAATAAGTTCCTACAAGTAATGCAGCTATTATTATAACAATCAAAACCCAGTTATTTATAGCTCCGATTACTCTGAAAACAATTGCTGCAATAGTTATCAGAATGAAAATAATATTGCCAAATTTCATAATTTGTAATTTAAAGTTATTATAAGTTCTCAATCTATAACGAAATTCCATATCCAACTGAAAAGTATGGAACTCCAAACGAGCGAACATGCGCCACATGGCTTACGCCACCATATGGCTGTGAAATAATTCCAAAATCAGCCATTATAAAATATTTGGCTTTAATATAATATTGGTATTCAACATTGTAGTTCAAAACCATCCCTTTTTCCCTGGCATCGGGGCTGCCTGAAAAAGTTTTCCTGTATCCCAGGTACAAACAGGGTTTCAATACCATTTTTTCGTTAAGGAAGAAACGCCATTTTATTGAAGTATTTAACTCAAGCATCTTTATGTCATCCAGCGGGATAATATGTTCCCTGCCATCCCAAACACCAAGGCTTACTTCGTTTCCGGTCTTCATTGATTCGCCTTTGTACAAAATATCTTTGATATTAAACTTGGCGTAATTCATATTTATCCCAACAGAAAGTTTTGGTGTTAACTGATAATCAGCTACTAATCTTATTAAAGGAGATACTTTGTTTTTAATGGTTACTGTAGAATCGGGGTTATAGTCTGCTTCGTAGGAGCCTTGTACTTTGCCTGATAACAAAGCACCACCACTAATGTAAATTTCGAGCCTTTTATCCTTTAAATCCTGAGAATAGATTGAAAATGAGATTAATGCATAAAGGATAAGCAGACCTGTTCTGGAGATTTTTTGTTTAATCATAATAATAAGGTTTGTTTAAAAATCAATTTTAACATGGTGTAATATAAAATCGGAACTATCAATTCCTGCATAAAACAATTCGCCCTGGTTTATTGAAAATAGCGAGGCTGCATACATTTTAGGCAAGATTTGCTTTTCATTAATCATCAGATAAAATGCTTCTTTACGGGCAATTAAATCACCTTCGGAGGAAGAAAAGTTTACTAAATAAGCAATTTTATCAGCAGATTTATTAAATGTCAGGTTAACAATTCCAAGCGGTGATCTTCCTATATAATCGGAGTATTTATGAAAAATTTCGAAATCAGGTGATATCTTTTTATCATTTACCATAACAAACATTAGCTTT
>JARGGF010001046.1 GCA_029210905.1 Bacteroidales bacterium
CCAAATCCGGTGAATGCAGGTGAACCCATTTTTATTAGTCATTCCAATGGTCTGGGGAATTATACCGTTTCAATAGTTGATTTAAATGGGCGTATAATTCAAACCACAAACAGCAGCAGAAACAAACTTTCAATAGAAGCACCTCAGAATCCTGGTTTATACCTTATACAAATTGAAAAGCAAGCAGTTAAATTAGTTTCAAAATTACTTGTTCGATAATGCTATTTTTTATCAATACAAAAACTAATACAAAATGAGAAAAGATATTCTAATAATAGCTTTGATAGTTTTTTTATTTTCTCCTATGGCAGTGAAAGCCCAGCGTTTAACCGATGAGTTAAAAGCAACAATTATACAAAAAATACAGGTTGAACTTAAAAAATCATACATTTTTGAGGCAGTAGCTGATAAAGTAATTTCAGATTTAAAACAGAAATACAGCAATGATGCTTACAGGGAAATAAAAAAAGAGGAAGATTTTGCCTTTGCTATTACAAAAGATATGAGGGCAATAAGTAAAGATCTTCATTTAGAGCTGGTTTATTCAGAAAATTCGCTGGAGTCGAAAGAAGAAGACGATAAATTATGGTTGAGCGAGCTGTTGGTAAACAATGGGTATGGTGTAAAAAGTAAAAAAATACTTGAAGGGAACATTGGCTATCTGCAATTCCCATTTTTTGGCCCTGTGGAAAACTGTGCAGACACGCTATTTGGTGCAATGCAGTTTGTTGCTGAAACAGATGCATTAATTATTGACCTGCGGGAATGTCGAGGAAGTCTTGATCCGGATATGATCCCTTTATTCAGTGCCTATTTCTTTAAAGAACCTGTTCATTTATTTGATTTTGAAAACCGTGAAACAAACACTTTCAGGCAAATGTGGAGTGCAGCCTGGGTGCCCGGGAAAAAGTATCACACCAAGCCACTTTATATTCTTACCAGTGGAAGAACATTTTCGGGTGGTGAAGAATTTGCTTATGATTTGAAACACCTGAAAAGAGCCATGATAATCGGTCAGGTTACAAAGGGTGGGGCACATGCGAGATTTCCGGTGAATATCAATGAACATTTTTATATCACAATTCCAAAAGAACGATCAGTAAATGCAATAACGAAAACAAACTGGGAGCAGGTAGGGGTTAAACCGACAATCGAAATTGACTCAAAACTTGCTTTGCACAAAGCGCATATACTGGCTTTAAAAAGTGTAATTGATTCCAGTACGCAGGCAGAAAAGCAAAAAACACTGATAATATTATTGCAACAACTGGAAAATGAGAAACAGGTATTTAAAAAGGTTAAATTCCGTCTTACCGGATATAAGGATGCAAAGGAAGTGGCTATTGCTGGTTCGTTTAATTTTTGGGCTCCCAAAAATAATTTTCTAACCTTTAACGGAAGAGAATGGAGTTGTGAGCTGGAAATATCGCCTGGTAAACATTCCTATAAATTTATAGTTGACGGAAAATGGATCTTAGATCCTGACAATCCAAATACGATTAAAGAAAATGAATATGTAAATTCTGCAATTGTTGTGGTTGAATAAATTATTGAGATTAAGCACATATCTTTAATTACAAAATCATCAGTGAAGTGACAGTTTATTTGAAAGGCAGTGAATTTGCAAATATGTTAAGCGCATTTCATAATAGTTGATTTTATAATGAAAAATTAGAATTTGATTTATGGCAAGGTATAAATTTTTAAGCATTGATAAGAATATTTTTTCTTTACTATTTGTAATGCCGATGGTGTCGCTTTGTTTGATGCGAAAGGTTATAGTTATCAACACTTTAACTCATTGTTTTATCAAACATTTTTTAAATAAAGGCATTTCATTTTGTTTTAACTTTCTGCATTAAAAGGGTTGGTGACACGGAGATATTAACTTCTAAATCTTTATCTGTGTTAGCTACCTGCCAAATAAAATTGTATACTAATTTACAAATTTCCATAAGTTTCTCATAGTTAATCTTTTCAGGTGTGTCATTCACAGTGTGATTATCTAAGTGCATACCAGTTTGAAAATGGACAAATGGTATTCCCTTTTTCGAAAAAATAAAATGGTCTGAGAATGATTTTAAAGCAAAATTTGAAAATGGAAGTGGATATTTTTTAATAAAAAGATTTTTATTTGGAACATTTAGCTGACGAACTAATCTTTTATAAAAACTACTGTTTTTACCATCACAAATCATGAAGACACTTTTATGATATTTATTTTCATCATGCCTGTC
>JARGGF010001047.1 GCA_029210905.1 Bacteroidales bacterium
CAATTACTTCTCCTTTTTTTTCAGATTCAACTGCTTCTTCCTCAATTATTTCCTCGGTTTCAATGGGAACTACTTTTTCATTAACATCCTCCTGGAGGAATTCTTCGTCCTGCTCCAATTCAGTTTCTGCTTCTTCCTTTTTCTTATCGGTATTTGTAGTGACTTTATCATCAAGATTAATCACTTTTTCCATTTTATTTTCTTCCTTTCTCTTTTTCATTTCCATTACAAAATTATCTTTTGCGCGCTCAGTAGCTGGGAAAAACATGTAAGGTGTATCAGCGTCTTTGTCAGGTGATTTTCGCTCCTTGTCCTTAAGATTGATGATATAATTATTATACTCATCAGAAGAAGAAATGGTTTTAAGTGTACCCCTGGTGTAAGTGAAAAAGAACCATGATTTTGGATCTATTTCAAGATATATATTAAGGATATCGCCACCCCTGGATTTTTTTACTTCAATAAATCCATCAACAAATTTATTTACCTGTGTACCCTTAATATTTCCTATTCCTATTTTATCTACTGATTCCCAGGCTGAATAATATTGGTTCCACTTTAGTTTTACCTGCGACAAGAAAAGCGAATGGTTCATTTCAGGGGGTACGTTGCTAAAACCTCCTAAAAGCGCAAAATCTTTTGTTAACTGCTTAGAACGCTGATATCCAAGCAGTTCCTTAAATGATTTTTGATACTCTTTAGACATTAAATCCACAGCAGGAAGGGTATACGACTCATTAAGAGTTGAAGCCATTGAATTTAATGCCATGTCGCTAAAAAAGAAATCAACTCCCAGCATTACATCCATTTGAGTTTGCCAGGAATCAAGATTTTGACGAATTTTTCCGGTGGGTATCACTTTTACCTGCCCAAGATCAACCCCTAAATCCATTTTGCCTTCACCCAAAATTAAACACAACTTTTTATGAAAGCTTAAATAATTGCCATCTAATTCGTGGTTTGCGGTTTTTGCGGAGTCACAAATTTCAAAGTACCCGGTAGTGTCATTAAAGCTCAAATATCCTTTGGCCTTTAATACAGGTAAATCAGAAAACCTTAATTGTGTGGTTAAAAAGCTGGTATACACTCCCATAGAATCATTTGTGACATACATGTTCGATTGAAGCTTTCGTAATTCATTGTCCCGTGGTTGCTCTGTAATTGGAATTACAATGCTATCAGGGTTAATTGTTGCATTAAATTGCAGCCAATAGGAGGCCATGCGCTTTTCACACTGATGATTTATCATTGAATATCCATCAAAACCAATGAACTTTTGTTCCGCAAAAATATTTGTTTTACCGAAATAGGAGAATTCAGGACTCAATCTAAAATAATCTTCCTGCGAAATACTACCAGAGGCAACAGTATTCCCCTGAAAATCAACATTTATTTCTCCAAAATGGATAATTTGCATGCTGTCTAACCTGTCAATGTATTCGTAATCGCCAGAACCCATGTATTTTTTAGCACCCAAAATATTAACAGTGGCGCCATAAAAAGTATGGTATCGTGAGGTTCTGTTGGCCACAATCCGTGCATTATTTAGAGGCTTTATCCGCGCATCAGGTTGAATAACCAGTGTACTTGCCGGGAAAATATGAGCATCGGCAACAGTAATAAATTTTACACCTCTGGCTTTTATAATAAAGTTCTTAATATCATAACTTGATGATAGTGCATAAAAACTTAAAGAATCCTGGCCAGAGTGTGTAGATAAGAATTTTGACCTGGCTGCAATTTCCTTTGCAGAATAACTGGTATCTGTGAGAGCAATGTTATATAGATCAACATCTTCCGGCAATTGATTGTTTGCCAGAGTGTCAATTGAGGTAACATCTGCAAGGCTATCTGTTTGAAGGCTTTGCAAAGTGCCAATATCAATTTGGTTAATACCCATGTGCCACGAAAAATAATTCATGAAACACTTGTACTGGTTCACCGGAAATTCTATGTACGAACTGTCGCCATTTGATTTAAAAACCCCCAATTTTTTTGTAAAATCAACGTCAGCACTTACATTATAGGTAAGAAAAGGTGATTCACTTCCCGGCTCAGGCTGTAGCCTGAAATCAGCCGTGTCAGCGGTAAAGGACTCGTCATAAAATGTATAATTATCAGATTTTAAATTCGCATCTAAAAAAGTTAAAGTACCTTTCCCTCCAAGATCTTTTGGTTGCAGTTTTAAAGTACCCTCAAATTTGGCCCTGTTTTCGAAGAAGTTGAGCGGTTTAT